>JBAVCR010000149.1:0-4409 GCA_049586815.1 Anaeromyxobacteraceae bacterium | reverse complement strand
GGGCAAGGTCGACCCCTCGCGCCTCTCGGCCCGCGCCGGCGACTCCCGAACCCTCCCCCGGAAGAAGGGGGACACGCTCTCCCGGGTGGAGTTCGCGTCCGCCACGGAGTGACGTCGACCCCCGCCGGGAAACGGAAACGAAGCGCTGACGCCTCCGGGTGAACCCTGGTAGTCTGCCTCCGCCGGAGGGGAAGCCCGGCAGGCCGCCCGTGCAAGACATCTCCGATCCGCACCTGCTCCGCGCCCTGCGCGAGAGCGAGCGACGCTACCGGCTGCTCGCCGATCACGCCCACGACGTGATCTGGACGCTCGACCTCCGCACGCGGCGGTTCACGTACGTGAGCCCGTCGATCACGAGGCTGCGCGGCCTCACGGTGACCGAGGCGCTCGCCGAGCCGGTCGAGGCGAGCATGACCCCGGCGTCGCTCGCTCGCGTCGAGGCCCAGTTCGCCGAGGTCTTCGCAGGGACGCGACCGGACCGGAGCATCGACGTCATCGACCAGCCTTGCAAGGACGGGACGGTGAAGCACGTCGAGGTGACGAGCACCGTCATCCGGGACGCCGACGGGACTCCCGTGGAGGTCGTGGGGGTCTCGCGCGACGCCACCGAGCGGGTTCGCGCCGAGATCGAGCTGCAGCGGAGCCGCCAGCGGCTCGCCATGGCGCTCGAGGGAAGCGCCGACGGATTCTGGGACATCGAGGTCGAGCCCCGCCGCGCCTTCCTCTCCCGGCGCTACCGGCAGATCGTGGGGCGCCCGGGAATGCCCGGCGAGGTGGGCGTCGAGGAGGTGATGGCGCTCTTCGAGCCGTCGCAGCTCCCGGCCATCCAGGCCGACGTCGAGGCGATCCGCCGCAACGAGCTCGAGCAGTTCTCCTGGGAGTACCAGGTCCGCGGCGACGACGGGAAGCTCCGCTGGGTCCAGAGCCGCGGCAAGGTCGTCACCCGCGATGCCGATGGGCGTCCCATCCGCATCTCCGGCACCCTCACCGACATCCACGACCGCCGGGCGGCCGAGGAGGCCATCCGGACGAGCGAGCGCCACCTACGGCTCATCGCGAGCAGCTTCCCGCAGGGCTCGATCGCGCTCTTCGACGAGGACGATCGCATCGTGGTCGCCGACGGCGGCCGCCTCTTCCTGGGCATCGGCCCGGCGAAGCTGATGGGCAGGCGCCCCGACGAGTTCGCCCCTCCCGACCTCGCCGACCAGATGGAGAAGGCGCTCGCCCGGGCTCGCAGCGGCGAGACGGTCCGCGCCGAGAACCGCATCGGAAACGCCATCGTCGAGACCCAGGTCTCCCCGGCGCTCGTGGACGGCAGGCCCTCGGGCCTCGTCGTGATGGTCTCGCAGGACGTCACGGCGCGGCGGGAGATGGAGGAGAACCTCGCCGTCGCGTCCCGGCTCGCGGCCATGGGAACGCTGGTCGGCGGGATCGCCCACGAGATCAACAACCCGCTCGCCGGAGCGATGGCGAGCAATGCGTTCGGCGCGAAGCGTGTGCAGGACCTCATCGGGGAGCTGGAGTCGGGGGCGCCCATCGACCGCGACGCCCTCCGGGAGGCGCTCGACGAGGTCCGCGACACCATGGAGGACGTCACCGCGGGCAGCCGCCGCATCGCGGCGATCGTGCGCGACCTCGCCACGGTGGGGCGCCCCGGCCCGGGGCGCGCCCTCGTCAAGGTGCGCGACGTGGTCTCGGAGGCGGTCCTGCGCATGCCCCCGCCGCTGCGCGAGCGCGGGATGGTCCGGGTGGTGGACGGCGGCGCCCCGGACGTCCTCGCCGCGCGCGGCCAGCTCGCACAGGCCATCGCGAACGTGCTCGACAACGCCGCGGCCGCGCTCCCCGACGGCGTGTCGAGAGACATCCAGGTCCGCATCGGGAGGGGTGACGACGGCGCCGCCCGGATCGAGATCGAGGACCACGGGAAGGGAATTGCGCCCGAGAACCTGAGGCGCATCTTCGACCCGTTCTTCACCACGCGCGAGGCCGGCCAGGGAATGGGTCTCGGCCTCTCCGTGGCGCACGCCATCGTGACCGCCCACGGAGGGGCGATCACGGTGGCGAGCACTCCCGGGAAGGGCTCGACCTTCCGGGTCGAGATCCCGGCAGCGGTTCAGTGACCCATCATCGGGCCGGACGGACCCATCGGCCCCGACGGTCCCATCGGGCCAGAAGGCCCGGACGGTCCCATCGGACCGTCGTCGTGGCCGCGGCCGCAGCGGAAGCGCCCGCCGAGGTCGGCGCAGGCCACCACGCAGACCGCGACGTCGCTCGCCGCCGGGACCACGCAGGTGCCGGCGACGCCCTCGCCGTGCCGCCCCATCGTGCAGGTGGCGCCCACGGCGAGGCCGGTGCAGGCCTCGGTGCCGTGAGGGAGGAGGTCGCGCCGGGGAGAGCAGGCGAGCGGGCCCGTGTTCGCCGGACCCATGCTGCAGACGCCGGTCACGGTGTGGGAGCTCGAGGTCATCGTGCAGGCGCCGCCCGCGGCGAGAGACGCGCAGGCGTCGACGGCGGCCTGGGGAGGCGTGTGGACCCGGCCGCACACCAGGACGCCCGACCCACCGGCGGCCATGCACACGCCGCTGCGGCTGTCGCCGAAGGCCTCGTCCACGGTACAGGCATCACCCGCCAGCTTCGAGGCGCAGGCAGTCACGAGCTCCTCGGGAGGCGCGGGCGGATTGGGGGCGCAGCCGACCGTCGCTCCGTCGATGGTGGTGCGGCAGGTGCCGGCGACGTCCTGGATCGTCCCGTCGGGCCTCGTGGAGGTGAGCGTGCAGGCATCCCCCGCAGCCTTCGAGGCGCAGGCGTCGAGCTGGCCCTGGGCCGGGGCGCAGAGGAGGGTGCCCGACGACGCGGTGCTCGACGCCACTGCAGTGGACAGGGGCGAGGAGGTGGCGTCGGCGGCGCCGTTCTCGTTCGCGCTGCCCCCGCAGGCGGCCAATGTGAGCCCGAGTGCAGCTGCGGTGAAGACGACGGCGAACTCGTTGCGGTTTCCCATGGGACTCCTCGAGCGAAAGGGGCGGATCCCTCCGTGGGACTTCAACCCGTGGCGAGGCGATCGGTTGCGCGGAAGGTTTCACCCTGGAATCACAGGACCTTGCAGGGGGGCGCCGAAGGTCTGGCGCCGCCGGAAGATCTTCGAGCACTGCGCCGACGGGGTCATTCTCGGTACGGCGGATGGCACGATCCTGGTGGCGAACCCGGCGGCCTGCCGCCTCCTCGGCGGCAGCGAGGCCGAGCTCGTCCGGGCGGCGCGGATGCAGGTCGAGAGGAGCGCTTCCGCTCCATCGCCGAGGACGCGCCGGTGAGCATCTTCGAGGCCGATGCCGATGGGCGAGCCATCTACATGATCGGGTCGGCCGCCCGGATGACGTTCCTGCCGGGCGATTCACCGGCTCCATGGGAGTCCTCCTCGTCGTGACCGAGGAGCGCGCCGCGGGGAGAGCCTAGTGCAGTGCGGCCATCCCTCCCCAGTTGATACGGTACTGGCGGCCTGGCTCGATGCCGGGAATGGGGATGCGCCGCCCGCGGGATCCCGAGATCAGGCATTCCTCCAGCCCTGCGTCGGAGACGTTGCCCTCGAGCATGAGCCTGTCCTCGACGACGAGTGCGCCTTCCTCGGACCGGAGGCGCAGCTCGGTCTCGATCTCCAACTTGTCGAGGTGCGCGGGGGCCTTCCAGGCCCTCACGCACGAAAAGAAGGGGTCAACGGCTTTCATGCCCTTCGCAAAGGCCTTTCGGTTCTCCCAGCTGCCAAGCGACTCGCCGAAGGCCTTGTCGATCGGGATCTTCTGCCAATCGTCGGGCGGCGGAGCGGCATCGGTGGTGTTCTCGGCGGCGACCGGTTCGGCGGGCGCCGCCTTGGCCGATGGGGCCGCAGATGAGGATCCCGGCCGCCTGGAAGCTGAAGGTGACGATTCCGATACCGGGCCGGCGGGCGAAGGAGTGACGACCGTGGACGGGGCGCGAGCCGTCCGAGACGTGGGTGGAGCGGAGTCGATTCGCCCGGGGGCGGCCTGGCCAGTTCGGCCGAGGAGCAATCCCACGCCGACGCCGGCGATCGCGGCACCCAGGACCCAGGGCCAGGACTTCGAGGCTTTCACGGAGCGGCAACGCTTCCGCAGGGATCCCAGCCCACGCAACCATCGGGAGTCTGGAGGCAGTACCGGGAAGCGGCGAAGTAGACCGCACGGCAGGCCAGGCCTTCGCAGTCGACGCACTTGACGGCTTCGGTGTCAGCGGCCGCGGGAACGGGATAGGACCCCGCCAGGAGAAGCGTTCCGAGCGCAGTTCCCGTCAGCAACGCGACGACCATCGCCCGCATGGTTCCTCCTTCAAGAGTTCCCCACCACTCCCCAAGTCGACCCAGGGCGGCTCTTGTGACACCCCCCCCCGACCCGTGCGGGTAC
>JBAVCR010000148.1:0-2271 GCA_049586815.1 Anaeromyxobacteraceae bacterium | reverse complement strand
GCCGCGGACGGGACCGGGTCTCGCCGCTCGGCGCGACGGCCGCCCAGGCGGCCCGCGCGGCCATGGGGGCCGAGGTGGGGCTCGTGAACGCGGGAGCCCTCCGCGCCTCCCTGCCCGCCGGTCCGCTCCGCTACGGCGCCCTCTACGAGGCCATGCCCTTCGACGACGGCCTGGCCGTCGTCCGCATGTCCGGCGCCGACCTGCAGGCCGTGCTGTCCGCCCTCTCCTCCTTCCGCCGCGAGGTCCCGCAGGTGGCGGGCGTCGTCGTCTCCCCCGGAAGCGTGCGCACCTGCGCCGGAGCTCCCATCGACCCGGCCCGCACCTACACCGTCGCGATGAACGAGTTCCTCGCCGAGGGCGGGGACGGCGTCCGGGGCATCCTGTCCCGCCTCCCCCCCGGGGCGAAGACCATCCGCGGCGACCTCCGGCTCCGCGACGCGACCCTGGCATGGCTTC
This sequence comes from Anaeromyxobacteraceae bacterium, assembly GCA_049586815.1. Lineage (GTDB taxonomy): Bacteria > Myxococcota > Myxococcia > Myxococcales > Anaeromyxobacteraceae > CAIOAK01. Next base: position 1,815 of record JBAVCR010000148.1, on the reverse strand, counting down.
GCACGGCCCCTCCCGCGGCGCGCGGCCAGCCCTGCCCTTGATCGCGCGGCCGCGGGGAAGCTCCTTGCCTTTCGGGCGTCGGTGCAATAGATACGCGGGCGTTCGCGCGGTTAGCTCAGCTGGATAGAGCGTCGGCCTCCGGAGCCGAAGGCCACAGGTTCGAATCCTGTACCGCGCGCCATCTTCCCCCCTCCCGCCTCGCCCTGCCAGGTCCACTGGACCTCGCGGGTCTCGTGCACCCGACACCGGCGCCCCCGGTCGGCGCAGGTCCGGTCGATCCACCGGTGTGCACACACGGTCATCCGTGACTCCCACGGCCGCTCGGACGAGGCCCCCCGAGATCCTTGCACCACTTTCCGGGGTCTCCTCGGCCGCACGGGACCGTTGCAGTGTGGCGGCCGGCGGGTTTGCTCGGGACGGGAGAAGGGCGTGAACCGCACGAACTGCGGGAAGGGGAAGTCCTGGTTCGAGGCGGGGTGCGATCGCTGCGGGGCCCACGACGCGGACCGCGCGAAGGACGTCTGGTTCGTCCTTCTCCTCGGCGCGGTGGCCATGCCCTTCCTCGTGGCCGCGAACCTCGGGCGCTGATCCGGACGGAGGCGACGGGGGTGACCACAGGCGCGCCCGGGCCATGGCCGCGATGACGACCGGTGCGACGCGGTCACCTGCAGGAGCACCTCGGTGTGCGGCACGAGCATGGCCTGCGAGACCTGCCTGAAGGGCTGCAAGGTGGGAGCCCTTCCCACCGGCCCCCAGGCCGCGTCGGGTCCCGTGGACCCCTTTCCGGCCGGGTCCCTCGAACACGGTGGTCCGCGTCGACCCGCCGCGTCAGAAACACCGTCGATATCGGTGTTTCCCGCGGATCCGACCCTCGAGCACACACTCCCGCACCGGTCCGGCGCGACTCGGGAGCCGATGTGGGACCGGTTCGCGACCCACCGTGAAGACGGGACTTTTTCGCGGCCGCTCCTGGCCCGTCCTGCGCAGTGCAGCCTGGGCATGACTCGCCATGCCCTCGTCGTCGTCGCCGCCGCCCTCCTCACCGCCGCCTGTGGCGGATCCACCCCGGACCCGCTGCTCGGCGCGCAGCCCGGCGTGAACCCGCCGGCCGGCCAGACCATCTTGGTGGTCACCGCACCCGCGCAGACCGACCTCCAGCCCGGCGACTCCATCCGCTTCGCCGCACAGGTCACCGGCACCGCCAGCACCTCGGTGAAGTGGTCGGTCGACGAGGCCGACGGCGGCACCGTCGACTCGAGCGGCGTCTACACGGCTCCCGCCGCCGAGGGCACCTATCACGTGCGCGCCGAGAGCGTCGTCGCAACCTCGGGCGCCACGGGCGCCTCCGTGAAGGGCGGCGGCACGAGCGTGGTCCGCGTGAAGAAGACCGCCACGCCCCAGCCGGTGACCGTTGCGGTCGATCCCGCGACGGCCACCGTGCCGGCCGGTGGTTCCCAGCAGTTCGCCGCCGCCGTCTCCGGCACCACCACCCGCTCGGTCACCTGGACCGTCGCCGAGGGCTCCTCCTGCGGCGCCGTCACCTCGGCCGGGCTCTACACCGCTCCCAACGCCGGCGCCACCTGCACCGTCGTCGCCACCAGCCAGGCCGACACCTCGAGGACCGGGACCGCCACCGTCACCGTCAGCGCCCCGCCGCCTCCTCCCCCCGCCGTCGCCATCGCCATCAGCCCCACCACGGTCGCCCTCGACGCCTGCAAGGGCCAGGTCTTCACCGCCACCGTGACGAACGCCTCGAACACCGCCGTCACCTGGACCATCGTGGAGGCCGGCGCCGGCACCATCACGAACGGCGCC
>JBAVCR010000147.1:0-3533 GCA_049586815.1 Anaeromyxobacteraceae bacterium | reverse complement strand
GGATGGAAGAGGCCGCGGGTGTCGGTGATGATCGCGCCGTGATCCCGGACCGGGATCTCGAACGTCAGGATGGTGGCCGACCCACCGGCCACGTGAAGCTCCGGAAGCGAGCTAAGGGCCTGATCGTCGACGGTGAGCGTCCGCCTGCGAAGTTCCCGGCGGGGCTGGTTCTTCGGATCGGCGGCCGAGACCGAGCCCCCGGCGACGAGAAGTACGAGCGCAGCCGATGCCGCTCGAATCAACACCCGGTCAGGGCGCATTCGTGACCTCCTTGCCATGCGTGTCCGGTTTAAACTCGTTTTCCCTAACCGGAATGGGGGAGAGGCGCCACTCGGCCACCTCCAGGCCATCCGGGCGGTCCAGGGTGGGCGTGACGCTGCGGGCTACGAGTTCCACCCTCACTCGATCCGTGCTGCTCGCCCCGGATCCCTCCATGATCGGCACCGTCCGCCGAGTGAGGGTCGCACGGATGGTGAGGGCCCCTGGGGCGCGGTCCTCCAGGACGACTTCGTCGAACGAGAGGTCGATGCGCCGCTGGGCGGCTCGCCAGGTCTCGACGAGCCGGGTCCTCGCGGCCTCCGCTTCCACCCGCGCCCGAAGCTCGGGCGCCATCATGGCGAGCGCAGCAGGCCAACTCGCGTCTATGGTGCTCGAGTTCAGGCCCAGGACGAGGCGGAGGAAGTCGCGCGTGAACCGGACGACGGCGACGTCGGGCGGTCGGGTCTTGTCGGCGAGGAACTTGAGGAGCGCGTCGGTCGCCACGGTGCGGCGGACAGGCGTCGCGGCTCCTGCCGTGTCGACCAGGACCACCTCCGGTGGACGTGTGGCGAGCCGGATGACCGCGAGCGACTGGAGCGCCAGAAGCCCGAGGAGCCCGACGAGCGTCCAGGACTTCCACCTCCCCTGTGCGACGAAGGCTGCCCAGACGGCCGGCGGCGACCCGGGAGGCAGGGAAGTCTTCCTTCGATCCGTCTTCACGAGTGCTCGCGCTTCCATGACTCCCGTCTTTCCCCTGCCATGCCCGTCGAACGCCTACGGCGACCTGGGCCCGCGCGGCCTCGAACCGACGCCCCTACCCGCGGATCCCGAGCCCCGAGGACGCGGGGCGGCCGGAGGGTTCGCCGCCACGCCGCCGCCCCCGCCACGACCACCTCCGCCACCCGGCGGCTTCTGGCCACCACTCCCCTGTCCGCCACCGAGCCCCTGGACCACGTGGAGCGCGATGCCCTTCGCCCCACCCGCCATTCGCGCCGCGGGCACCACCCCGTCCGTGCCGAGCCCCTTCGCCGAAGCGAACCCGGCACCCGCGAAGTTCTGGAGCGCTCCGCCCACGACGTGACTCGCGAGGACCGGCGTCGAGAGTGCCGTCACGAGCAGGACGAGCGCAGCGACCAGACACTCGAGGTAGCTCCTCGCGATCGCCCCTTGGCCGCCAAGGGCGACCATCACGGCGAGAAGGACGCCAGCGAAGGTCGGCCAGCTCGCTATCGTGACGAACCGCAGAAACCAGCGCGACCCGGTCCTGCTCACGCGCGGGATCCCGGCCACGAGAGCGAGTGGCCCCAGGATGAAGAGGGTCGCGGTGAGGATCCGGGAAAGCCACCGGATGAGGAAGATGAGTCCCTCGCCCAGAAGGAGGACGACCGTCACGAGCGCCTCGTAGACCCAGGAGGTGAACGTGGAGAGCTGCTTTGGCTGCGGAGTGGTCGCCACAGGAGTTGAGTCCGCGAGCTGCGGCACTTCCCCCTGCGAGGAAAGTTCCGTGAGCGCTGCCTGGTTGCGAGCGACCGCGACCCCCAACTGTTCCCAGGTCGAGGGCGGCGCAACCTCCCGCTCCACACGGTCAAGGAGGTTGATGACCGATCCGAAGACCGCCTGGTAGTTCCAGAGCAGGAAGAGCACCACGACGAGGCGCCAGGTCACCGCTCCGTAGTCCCGTCCATCGGTGGGCGATCGGCCGAAGGCTTCCAGTGCGTAGCCGAGGAACGTCGACAGGAAGAGGAAGGACTTCGCGACGGTGAGGCTCTTGCCGAGCAGGTCCCGCATCGGACCAGGCGACTGGAAGTCGAGGACGATGTCCCTCGCCTGTTCGGCGCCGAACGCGAGGGCGGGCACCGCGATGGCGGCGACGAGGAGGAGCGTGACGAAGGGCCGGGTCTGGGTGGTCATGCTGAAGCCTTCAGGGCGCGAAGCCGCCGGCCCGGATCGCGACACCCTGGCGCCTCAGGGCGTCGAATCCCTCGGTGAGCCCCTGTCGCCTTGCTTGCTGCTCGGCGAGTTCGCGCTTCAGGTCCGCGTTCTTCTGCTCCACGCCCACTGCGTGGAGCCGCGCGATCTGGGCGAGCTTCAAGTTTGTCTCCTGCCCTTCTTCGAGCTGGAGGAGCTGCGCTTGCTCGGCGGCGGCCCGGCACTCCTCGGCGACCCGCTTCGCATCTCGGGTGCTGTCGACCTCCCCGACACCGTTGCACCTGCGGAGCAGTTCCCGCACTCGCTCCTTCTGCACCGAGGCGAGCTGGGCTTGAGCAACCTCGCCCTGGATCGCCGCAGCCACTTCAGCGTCCACCGCCCTGACCTGGGTAGGCGCCGCACCGGCCGCTCCGCCGAAGGTCGACCGCAGGGCGTCCAACACCCTGGCACTGTCCGCCTGTCCGGGAGCCACGTCGGCCTGCGTCCAGCCGGTCCCATTCAGTCCCAGGGCTCCGAGTGCCTCCCTCCGGTAGCGCTGCATGTCCGGCCGGACGGCATCGAGATCGGCGAGGAAGCGATCTCCGAATCGCTGCGCCGAATAGCCCTGAAACGATCGGGCGGCGTTCGCAGCGTCGTCTGCGTACTCGGCCACCTTCCGCACCTCGGCGTAGCTTCGACGCAGCTCGGCCAGGCTCTCGGTCGCGACCGCGAGCTGCTTCATCGAGTTGACGAGGAGATCGGCGAGGAGCAAGTCCCCCCCGAAATCCATGAACGCCGCGGCTCTCGCCCCGTAGCCGACGGTGACCAGGGTGATCACGACCGCCACCACCAACTGCCTCGAAGGTCTCTTCACGGCTCTCTCTCTCACGCCGCGCTCGCGCGGCCCGTGTGCCCGCGGCCCACGACACCGTGGGGGTAGCGGGCGGCCAACTCTTGAAGCAAAGCGAGGCGGTCCAGTTGCGGGTTCCTCGCCGCAGCGCGGGCGAGGAAGTCCTGGTCTTCCTTGTCGGTCGTGAGGACCCAGTACGCGAGCGGGTGCAGCGCGAGTCGGACCACCGTCGTCCGCGCGCCATACATGAGCAGGAAGTCGCTGTACCAGCCGGGCTTCATCTCCAGCCCGGCGAAGGCCTCCGCCGCCCGCGGCGAAAGGCCGAAGTGCTCGACCACGGTGCGGTGCTTCCCCGCCAGGTGGCGCAGGAAGATGCGGATCGTGCTGTTTCCGACGATGGCCTCCCGCCCGACCCGTGACCCGAGGAAGTCGTTCAGGTGCTGCGAGATCATCCACATCGCCGTGTCGTACTTCCGCATCTTGCGGTAGCAGCCACCGAGGAAACGCTCGGTGGCGT
>JBAVCR010000146.1:0-9241 GCA_049586815.1 Anaeromyxobacteraceae bacterium | reverse complement strand
CCGCAATCCCGCGAGCGACCTGCGCGGCGCTGCCCGCCTCGCCGTGGAGGCCACCCGGGGGGTGTCCGGGATCGTCCGCGACATGCAGGGGCCGACCCTCGGCATCGCCGGCCTCGTCCACGCGGGGCTGCGCGGCGTCACCCGCCTCGTGGGAAGCGGCATCGACGCCTCCCTGGCGCCGCTCGTCCCGCTCCTCGAAGGGACGCGCACGCGACCCGGGATGGAGGCGGCGCTCGGCGTGCTGAACGGCGTGGTGGGCGACCACCTCGCCGCCACCGGGAACCCGCTCGCCCTCGCGATGGAGCTCCGGCACGGGGGCCAGCCGCTCGAGACGACGCGAGCCGGCATCGAGGCGGCGATCCCCGGAGCGAGGGGGAGGATCGTCGTCCTCGTCCACGGGTCGTGCATGAGCGACGGCGGCTGGCTGCGGCGCGGCCACGACCACGGCGCGGCGCTCGCCCGGGACCTCCCGGTCACCGCGCTTCACCTCCGGTACAACAGCGGGCTCCACGTCTCGGAGAACGGTCGGGAACTCTCGGCGCTGCTCGAGCGGCTCGTCCTCGCCTGGCCGGTCCCGGTCGAGGAGGTGGTGCTCCTCGCCCACAGCATGGGGGGGCTCGTCGGCCGGAGCGCCTGCCACCAGGCGGAGCGGGAAGGGCGCACCTGGAGGCGCCGGCTCGGCCGCATGATCTTCCTCGGCACGCCGCACCACGGGGCGCCGGCCGAGCGGGCCGGCAACTGGGTGAACGTGGTCCTCGCCGCCGCGCCGTTCACCGGGCCGCTCTCCCGGTTGCCCCGCATCCGGAGCGCCGGCGTCACCGACCTGCGCCACGGGAACCTGCTCGACGAGGACTGGAAGGGGCGCGACCGGTTCCGGGCGGGACCGGACCGGAGGACGCCCTTCCCCCTGCCGCGGGGGGTGAGGTGCCACGCCATCGCGGCCTCCCTGGCGCGGGACGCGTCCGCGCCCACCCGGGGCGACGGCCTCGTGCCGCTCGACAGCGCGCTGGGGCGCCACCCCGAACCGGCCCGCGACCTTCGCTTCCCCGCGGCCCGCCGCTGGGTCGTCCACGGGGCGGGCCACCTCGACCTCCTCGACCGGCCGGACGTCTACGACCGGATCCGGCGCTGGATCGCCCCCGGCTGAAGAAAGCTGGCACACCCTGCCTTCCCCGGGTGTTACCCCGGGAGAAGCCCAACGACGGGGAGGCGGGAAATGAAGGCGTATGCGGCGCGGGGCTACGGCGGCCCCGAGGTGATGGGCCTCGCCGCCCTTCCCGACCCCGTGCCCGGCCCGGGAGAGGTGGTCGTCGACGTCCACGCCACGAGCGTGAATCCGGTCGACTGGATGCTCCGGAACGGATATTTCCGCCCCCGCTCCGGCGTTCCCTTTCCCCGCGTCTTCGGGGCCGATTTCGCGGGGACGGTGCGGGCCGCGGGGGAGGGCGTGAGCAGGCTCGAGCGGGGCTCGCCGGTGTACGGGAGCACCTCGCCGGCGAACGGCGGCCCCGGCGCCCACGCCGAGCGGATCGCCGTCCCGGCGGAGAGCGTCCACGCCATCCCGCCCGGCCTCGACTTCGAGCAGGCAGCGGCGCTGCCCTTCGCCGGGCTCACCGTCGTCGACGGACTGTGGCGCTGCGGGTCGGTGCGCGGGAAGTCGGTCGTCGTGAACGGGGCCACGAGCGGCGTCGGGCACCTCGCCCTGCAGGTGGCGGCGGCGCGCGGTGCGGTCGTCACGGCGGTCTGCAGCGCGGCCCACGCACCCACCGCCCGGCGGCTCGGGGCCCAGGAGGTCGTCGACCAGGACGCCGAGGACTTCACCCGTGGTCACCGGAGATACGACGTCGTCCTCGACGCGCAGGGGGGCGTCGACCTCGAGTCGGCCACCCGGGTGATCGCGCGCGGCGGCTACTTCGTGACCACCATGCCGGTGCCCGGGTCGGGGCCGCTCGTGCTCCTGCGCCGCCTCCTCGGCGGTCCCCGGGTGATCGTGGCGGTGCCCCGCGGCCGGCCGGAGGACTTCGCGGTGCTGGGGCGTCTCGTCACCGCCGGGCGCATGCGCCCCATCGTGGCGGGGGTCTATCCGCTGGAGCGGGCGAACGAGGCCTTCGCCGCGCAGGAGGGCGGTCGCGCGGTGGGGAAGGTGATCATCCGCGTCGGCGAGCCCGACGTGCCGCGGCCCCATCTGCAGCGGGTGCAGTAGCGGGGACCAGGCCCGGGCCTCAGGCCCGGGCGGAGTGGGCCTTCCGGTAGCGGGAGAGCTCGCGCACGGTGTGGACGGGTTCCTCGAGCAGCGTCGACAGGTTCGCCAGGATGGCGCGCACCACACGTCCCTCGCAGGCGGCGTCGAAGCGGATCTGCTCGTCGAGCCAGCGATCGAGCCAGCCCGGGTCCGGCAACCGGCTCTGGACCGTGTCGCGAGGGAAGAGCGCCCGGTTCACGTGGAGGTTCGTCGGGTGCATCGGCTTCCCGGATCGGCCGCCGCTCGCCATGAGGACGCCGACCCGGGAGAAGGCGCGGCGCGCCACGTCGCCGTCCCGCTCCACCGCGCGACGCATGAAGCGCAGGTACGCGCCTCCGTGGCGTGCCTCGTCCCGGGCGACGAGCTCGTAGATCGCGCGCAGCACCGGCTCGGTGTGCCACTCGGCCGCGCGACGGTACCACTGGGTGAGTCGCAGCTCGCCGCAGAAGTGGAGCATGAGCGTCTCGAGCGGCGGTGCCGGGTCGAAGGGGAAGCGGACCGCTTGCAACTCCTCCTCGGCGGGCACGAGCTCCGGCCGGAACCGGCGCAGGTACTCCATGAGCACGAGCGCGTGCTTCTGCTCCTCGTAGAACCAGATGGACATGAAGGCGGAGAAGTCGGCGTCGCCGGCGTTGTCGCGCAGGAACATCTCGGTGGCGGGGAGCGCGGCCCACTCGGTGATGGCGTTCATCTTCACCGTGAGCACCTGCTCGTCGGTGAGGAGCGCCGGGTCGAACGAGGACCAGGGGACGTCGGTGGAGAGGCTCCAGCGGGCCTCCTCCATGGATCGGAACAGTTCCGGGTAGAGCATGCCGGGGTGCTAATCCGCGGGTGTCTCCGTCCTGTCACGGGCGGGGTATATGAAGTTTCCATGGAACCGACGGTCCGGGACTTCCTCGCCTCGCGCCGCATCGCCCTCGTGGGCTTTTCCCGCGATCCCCGGGACTTCAGCAGGATGCTCGACGCGCAGTTCCGGCAGCGCGGGTTCGACGTCGTCCCGGTCCACCCGGAGGGTGGGGATCGCGACGGGCGCCCGTGCTTCCCGCGGGTGGGCGCCATCGAGCCGTCGGTGGAGGCGGCGCTCCTGCTCGTGCCCCCGGCCCGCGCGGCCGCGGCGGTGCAGGACTGTCTCGACGCGGGCGTGCGCCGCCTCTGGTTCCACCGGGGCGGCGGGAAGGGGAGCGCGAGCCCCGAGGCGCTGGCGCTCTGCGCGGTGCGCGGGGTGGAGCCGATCGTGGACCTCTGCCCGATGATGGTGCTCCCGGGGACGGCCTGGCCGCACCGGTTGCACGGGTGGTTCCGGGGGCGGGGCGCTCGCTGACGAAAAGGCCCCGGAACCAGGGGTTCCGGGGCCGTGTACTGGAGCGGGAAACCGGATTCGAACCGGCGACCCTCAGCTTGGGAAGCTGATGCTCTACCAACTGAGCTATTCCCGCGTTGCGATTCGCAGATCTGCCCGAGAGTCGGGCTCCCGTCAAGACGATCGGCGCGGCCGGCGCCTCACCAGATGCGGCAGACGTCCGCCTTCGGCTTCACCATCGGCTGTCCCGGCTTGCAGGAGAAGGCCTCCGCGAACTCCGGCACGTTGGGCATGAGGCCGTTCACGCGCCACTCCGGCGGGGAGTGGGGATCGGTGACGGCGCGAACCCGCGCGTCCTCCGGCCGGATGTTGGCGCAGGCCCACTGGGCGTTGCCCACGAAGAAGCGCTGGGCCGGGGTGAGCCCGTCCCGCTGCTCGAGCTTCTGCCCGGCGGTGGCGAGCTTCCAGGCGTCCCAGGCGAGCAGGATCCCGGCCAGGTCCGCGATGTCCTCGCCGAGGGTCAGCTTCGAGTTCACCTTCACGTCGTCGACCACCGTGTACTTCGCGTACTGGTCGACGATGCACTGCGCGCGCTTCTCGAACTCGCGGGCGTCGGCCTCGGTCCACCAGTCGCGCAGGTTGCCCTTCGCGTCGAACTGCCGCCCCTCGTCGTCGAAGCCGTGGATGAGCTCGTGCCCGACCGTGCCGCCGGTGTTGCCGTAGCCGGGCGCGAGGTCGATGCGCAGGTCCCAGAGCGGCGGGAGCAGCACGCCGGCCGGGAAGTTCATGTCGTTCATGGTCGGGCTGTAGTACGCGTTCACCGACGGTGGAGTCATGCCCCACTCGCCGCGGTCGACGGGCTTGCCGATCTTGGCGAGCTGCCGCCGGGTCTCGAAGGCCCTGGCCCGGGCCACGTCGCCGGCGAAGTCGTCCCGCTTCACCACCACCGGCCCGTAATCGCGCCACCGGTCGGGGTAGCCGATCTTGTTCTTCATCGCCGCGAGCTTCTCGTGGGCCGCCTTCTTCGTCGCGGGCTCCATCCAGTCGAGCGCGTCGATGCGCTTCCCCATCGCCTCCTGGACGAGCCGGACCAGCTTCTCCGCCTCGACCTTGTTCGACGGCGGGAAGACCTTGGCCACGAAGACCTGGCCGAGCGCCTCGCCGAGGTCGGCGTCGGTCCAGCGGACGCAGCGCTTCCAGCGGGGCGCGAGCTCCTTCGCTCCCCGCAGCTTCGCCGCGTAGAAGTCGAACGTCGACTTCTGGAAGGGCGTGGAGAGGAAGGGAGAGGTGGAGCGGACGAGGTGCCAGCGCAGGTAGGTCTTCCAGGAGGCGAGCGACTCCTTGGCGAGGAGGCGATCGAGCTCCTTCACGAAGGCGGGCTCGGTCACGTTCACCCAGTCCACCTTCGGGGCCCCGGAGAGGGCGAGGTAGTCGTTCCAGCCGAAGGCCTTCGAGCCCTTCGCGAGGTCCGCCACCGGCGTGCGGTGCCAGATCTTCTTCGGGTCGCGCTTCTCGACCATGGTGAGCGACGACCTGGCGAGCGCGGTCTCGATGCGCATCACGGTGCGCGCGCCCTCCTCGGCCTTCTGCTTCGGGACGCCGGAGAGGCGGAGCGCATCGGCCACGTGGGCGACGTAGGCCCTGCGGATCTCCTTCGAGCGCGCGTCGTCCTTCACGTAGTAATCGCGGTCCGGGAGTCCGAGCCCACCGGCCGTGAGCCAGGCCACCACCTCGTCCGAGTTCTCGAAGGACTGCTCGCTCCCGAAGCCGAAGAGCATCCCGCCGTCGACGAAGAGGTGGAGGCGGGCCACCAGCGCGGCCATCCCGGCCTTCGACTCGAGCGCGTCGATGGCGGCGAGGTCGGAGGCGATGGGGCGCGCCCCCGCGGTCTCGATCGCCTTCTCGTCCATGCAGGCCTGGAAGAAGTCGCCCACCTTCCGCTCGGCGTCGCTGCGCTCCGCGTCCGGCTTCGCCGCCGCGGTCTCGAGGAGGCCCCAGAGGAACTGGAAGTTCTCGGTGGTCGTCTTGCCGTAGACGCTCCACGCGGTCTGGTCCGGCGGGATGGGATTCCTCGCCTGCCAGCCGCCGCAGGAGAACCGGTAGAAGTCCACGCAGGGGTCGGCGGAGCGGTCCATGGCGGCCGGATCGAGGCCGGGCGTGTAGGGAAGCTCAGTGAACGGACGGTCGGGAGCGGCCAGAAGGAGGGCGGTCACGGCGAGGGCAGGGAGGACCATGGGGGGGCATCCTAATCCAGGATCCCGCCCACAGCCTCGTCTTCACAGCGGATTCCCGGCCGTTCCGGGATTCCCGGAAAAGATCGCCCGAAATCGCCGATATCGTTCGGGTTCCCCCGGACGATGTCACCGACCGGGTGTCACTCGATCACAGGGTAGGCCGGTGGCTCCGATCTCACTAGCATTCCCCACATGGAGGGATGTTTCGCCACCACCCGATCGGGAGCCTTCCGGGCCGCGCTCGTCGCGCTCGCCCTCGGGGCGACTGCGTGTGGCACCGCGAACGCCGTCGCCGAGCAGAACGACTTCGCGGTCCGCGACGTCGCCGTGTTCGTCCGCTCCGACGAGCCCTTCACCCGCGCCTCCGATTTCCCGGCGCGCGTGGAGAGCACGGTCGAGGCGGCCCTCGAGTACTGGGGCGGCAGCTGGGATCACCTGGCCGGCCGCTCCATCACCTTCGAGGGCGCCCAGACCGTCACCTGCGGCAGCAAGAGCGGCGCCTTCGGCTGCTACGACGGGAACATCCGCCTCACCACGCGCGACCCGGCCTTCCCGTTCTCCTGCGTCGAGCAGACCGTCCTCGTCCACGAGATCGGCCATGCCGTGATCGGTGACCCGAACCACCTCGACCCGCGCTGGATGGACTTCGAGACGGTCGCGATGCGGCTCGACGGACGCCGGGGCTACGCGGCCCAGGGCGAGTCGGCCTGCACGCTCTTCGTTTCGGTCTGGCGTCACCCGCCCGACGGACACTAGCGTCCCACGCGACCGCCCGCGGCGATCCCCTCAGTCGTCCGGATACATCAGGTCGAGATCGTGGTCCGCGAGCCGCTCGTCGTTCGCGCCCGCCGCCTCCCACTCGCGGACCGCCGGCAGCGCCAGCAGCGCGGCCATGTAGGCCCCCGCCGCCCCGGCCGGGGACACGCCGTAGGTCCGGAACCGGAACGCCACCGGCGCGTAGAAGGCGTCGGCGATGGTGAATGCGCCGAGGAGCAGGTCGCCCCCCTTGCCGAAGCGCTCCCGGGTCCCGCTCCAGATGGCCTCGACCCGCGCGATGTCCCGGAGGACCGCCGCGCTGCGCTTCCGCTGTGGACGGCGCGAGCGGACGTCCATCGACATCTCCTGCCGCAGCGCGCCGAACCCGGAGTGCATCTCGGCGGAGATGGAGCGGGCCCAGGCCCGGGCCACCGGGTCGGTCGGCCAGAGGCCGGGATGGCGTTCCGCCAGGTACTCGCAGATGGCGAGCGAGTCCCAGACCGTCACGTCGCCGTCCTGGAGCACCGGCACGCGCCCGCCGGGGAGCCGTGCGAAGCGGGCCGCCTTGCCGGCGTCCTCCTGCAGCGAGACGAGCTCCTCGCGGAAGGGGATGCCGGCCTGGCGCAGCGCGAGCCACGGCCGGAGCGACCAGGACGAGTAGTTCTTGTTCCCGATGAAGAGCGTGTAGGGCATGGGAGCCCTCTAGTACGATGCGGGGCGCGATGCACGGACCGGTGACCCTCTTCCTCGCGCGCCACGGCGAGACCGACTGGAACGCGGCCGGGCGGTGGCAGGGGCAGACCGACGTGCCGCTGAACGAACGGGGGCGGGCGCAGGCCCTGGAGATCGCGCTCCGCCTGCGGACCGAGGGGATCCGCTCCATCGCTACGAGCGACCTGCTGCGGGCGCGGACCACCGCCGAGATCGTGGCGGCGGAGCTGGGGCTCGTGGTCGGCCACGTCCACCCCGACCTCCGGGAGCGGCGCTTCGGCTGCTTCGAGGGGCTGACGCGCGAGGAGGTGGCGGAGCGGCACCCGGAGGCGTGGCGACGCTACGTCGCCGATCCGGGCCCGGCGCCTCCCGGGGGCGAGTCGCGTGAGGAGCTGCTCGCGCGCCTGCTCCCGGCGGTCGAGGAGGCGGCGGCGCGGCTCGCGGGGCCGCTCCTCGTCGTCATGCACGGCGGGTCGATGCGGGCGCTCCTCGCCGCCCACGTGGGCGACATGCCGCGGCCGTCGTCGACCGCCTGGCCGCTCCACGGGATCCAGAACGGGCACGTGTTTCGCGTGACGCTCTCGACGGGGAGCATCGTCGGGGCGGAGCGGGTGGGCGGCTAGCGCTCCCGCGCCCCGGGCTGGCAGTGGCCGACGTAGCAGGTGTCCCCTTCCCGGCACTCGTCGCTCGCCTCGCAGGTGCTCCCGGGCGGCCTGCCGCCGGACCGCGGCACCTTGCGGAGCGCCGCGCAGGAGGGCTCCACGCCGCTCAGGCAGGAGAGCTGCCGCTCCTTCAGCGCCTCGCACCCGTCGGCCCAGCCGTAACCGGTCACGGCCGAGGCGGTCTCGACGGCGGCGAGGCCGAGGAGCAGGACGCCGACGCCGATGATGGCCGCCTTCGATCCTCCCGACTGCGGCTCGAGCATGCACCAGCCCTGCGTGCAGACCGGCGTGGCGATCCCGTAGCCCGTCGTGATGGCCCCCGGGACGGCGAGGAGGACCGCACCCACGGTGTCGAGCGCGGGGGCGAGCCGGCTCGTCGTGCAGACGGCGGGCGGGCTCGGGTCCACCGGAGGCGCGGGTGGCCGCGTCATGGTCGCCCAGGAGCACCCGCTCGCCGCGAGGAGCACGAGGAGGAAGGAGAGCCTCATGCCCCAGGGACCTGGGCAGAGTGCGTTCCGTGACGCCCCCGGGCGGGGCGTGACTTGCCGCGAAGGGGGTGTCATCGTCCGGAGGTGCGCGAGCGCACGCCCCTCTCCGAGCTGGTGGCCCGCCTCGTCGCGGCCCCCCCCGTGCCGCTCTCGGAGGGCTACACGGGGTCGCTCCGGCCCGGCGCCGTGGTCGGGCGGTTCGAGATCCTGGGGGAGCTCGGGCGGGGCGGCTTCGGGATCGTCTACGAGGCCCGCGACACCGTCCTCGGACGGCTCGTGGCCTTCAAGGCGGTGCGCCCCTGCCCGCGGGACGAGGCGCCCCGGCGCGCCGAGCTCCTCGCCCGCGAGGCCGAGGCGGCGGCGCGGCTCGACCACCCCAACATCGTCACGGTGCACGACGTGGGGACGTCGGAGGCCGGCCCGTACATCGTCATGGAGCGGCTCCACGGCGAGACGCTCCGCGAGCGGCTCGACCGGGGGCCGCTGCCCCGCGAGGAGGCGGCGCGCATCGCCCGCGAGGTGGCGCGGGGCGTGGCCCACGCCCACGCGAGCGGCGTCGTCCACCGGGATCTCAAGCCGGGCAACGTCTTCCTCCGGCGCGACGGCGGGGTGAAGGTCCTCGACTTCGGGCTCGCGCGCCTGCTGGGCGGAGGCGCCGCCCCGTCGGGCGGGACACCGGCCTACATGGCGCCGGAGCAGGCGGCCGGGGACGACGGCGACGCGCGAAGCGACGTCTTCGCGATGGGGGTCCTCCTCGAGGAGCTGCTCGGCCCGGGGAGGCGCGCCGGCGAGCTCCGGAAGGTCGCGGCGCGCGCCCGGTCGGTCGAGCCGGCGGCGCGCTACCGGGA
>JBAVCR010000145.1:0-2015 GCA_049586815.1 Anaeromyxobacteraceae bacterium | reverse complement strand
CCTCGCGGGCCGCCGAGAGCGCCTGGCGGGCGGCGTCGGATCCCGGGGAGGCCGAGAGAGCGCGTGCGGCTGCCTGCTCGGCCTCGGCCGGCCGGCCCTCGGCGAGCAGCCGGCGCGCCTCGTCGACCACCGCGTTCACCTGCTCGGCGTCGTCGGGCAGGACCTCCTCGATCTCGGCCACCTCGACGGCGGTGATCACGCCCTGCCGGGCCAGCGCGTAGAGCCGCTGGTAGAGGTGGAACTCGGTGGCGTGGAGCGCGAGGCCGATCTCGTCGATGGTGCGCCCGTGCACCGCCAGCATGAGCAGCTTGCCGTCGATGGTGCCCTCGCTCGCCGACGGTGGGATGCGCGACTCGTCGACGAGCAGCGTGGCGCCGCCGTTCGGGAACTGGGCCAGGAAGGCGTCCCAGGCGGTGGCGCGGAACTCGGCCTCCTTGAGGACGTCGGCGAGGGGGACGGCCACGGCGAGCTCGTCGTCGGCCTCGGCGGGCGGCTCCTCGTCGACGCGGAAGACGCCCGAGTCCCACCGGAAGACGTCGAGCAGGGTCTCGCGGATCTTGATGGAGAGGGCGTCGCGCAGCACCCGCGGCTGCACGAGGCCCACCATGGCGAGCACCTTGCCGAGGCGGATGCGCGTCTCCTGCTGGGTGCGGAAGGCCTTGGCGAGCTGCTCCTCGTCGATGTGGCCGAAGTTGATGAGCAGCTGGCCCAGGAACTCGCGCGGGTCGGTGGAGGCGGCGCCCACGGCGTTCCCGTCGCGCAGGTAGATGGTCTTGCGGACCGCCCCGCGCTCGCAGGTGAGGGAGCCCGTCACGGAGCGGCGGGAGAGGAACTCCACCAGCTCCGGGAGCGGCATGAGCGAGAAGCTGCCGGCGAGTCCGCGCACGAGCGGAGTGTCACCGGAAAGACCCGTGGCGGCAAGGACGCGGCCGTTGTATGACCGCCGACGCATGGACGCCGAGGCGCCGAAGGAATCCGGATCGACGGGGAAGGCCAAGGTCCTCGCCATCGCCGGCGCGGTCGTGACCTTCGTCGTCGCGGTGGGCGGGTGGATGGCCTGGCAGGAGTTCGTGGAGCGGCCGCGCCTCGCCGAGAAGGCCTTCGACGTCACGCCCGCGGCGAAGGTCGCGCCCGCGCCGCCCATCCTGGGGTGGACGCCGGACGGCAAGGCGCTGACGCTCGCCGATCTCCGCGGCCAGGTGGTCTTCGTGAACTTCTGGGCCACCTGGTGCCCGCCCTGCCGGGAGGAGATGCCGTCCATGCTCCAGCTCGGCCGCGAGCTCTCCGCGCGCCACCCGGGAAAGTTCCGGATGGTGGCGGTCTCGGTCGACGAGACCTGGCCGGAGGTGACCCGGTTCTTCGGGGGACGCCTCCCCGGCGGGGTGGACGTCCTGCTCGATCCGGAGCAGGTGGTGACCCGCGAGTACTACTGCGCGGCCCGGGGAAGCTGCCCGGATTCCTACAAGTTCCCGGAGACGTACATCGTCGACGCCACGGGGAAGCTCGTCTCGTACGTGGTCGGGCCGCGCAACTGGTCCGACCCCGCCGCGCTCCGCTTCCTGGAACGGCTGTTTCCCTAGGGACATCGCCGGTCGGGGGGCTGCTCGCCGGCACACCCCACCAGGGGCGGGCCCGGCGCTCCCGGAACGGTTGAGCTCCAAGATCCCGATAACAAAAGATAATTGAGGAGCGGTGCGCCGCCGGGGCGGTGGGCAGCCGCGACTTCCACTCCCGGAGAAGGCGTTCCTGTTGAAGGCTTTTGGAGGGATGCCATATAACCATCGAGATTTCCGTGAAATCTCGGCGTTCCGCCCAGGCGGAGCGGAGGGAGCTTGGCAAACGAGGCGACGGGCATCCCGGTCGTGATCGCAGGTCTCGGCGAGGTGGGTCGCGCCATCGCGCGCGCCGTCCTCGCGTCGGCCGACCTGCGCCTCGTCGCGGCGGTGGACCCGGCGTTCGCCGGCCGGAAGCTCGACGACCTCGTCGGCTCCCCCACCGGCCTCACCGTCGCGGCC
>JBAVCR010000144.1:0-10142 GCA_049586815.1 Anaeromyxobacteraceae bacterium | reverse complement strand
GCGCTCGTCGGCCACAACCCGGAGGTGGCCGAGGCGCTGGTGCTCGCCGGGGCGCCCGCCGCCGCCGTGCCCCCCGGGACCGTGGCCGCCCTCGACGTCTCGGGGGAGGCCCCGCGCCTCTCGTGGGTGCGCTCGCCCTGATATGCTCCGCGGGATGGTCACCGGCCCCGTCCCGCCCCCTGGAAGCCCGCCCTTCGCCGCCGCGCCAGGCGCTTCCACCGCCCCCGCCGCCCCGGCGCCGGAGCAGCCCCGCTTCGTCCGCGAGCTCGACACGCTGGTGCGGGCCCGCTACCCGCTCATCTACCTCGTGTCCTGGGAGGAGCAGCGGCTCGACGCCATCCTCGACGAGCTGGCGCGGCGCCACGGCAAGGCCCTCCACTCCTGGTCGGTGACGAAGGGGCTCCGTCGCATGGGCGGCTCCCGCGCCGGCAACACCGAGGCGGCGCGAGAGCCCATGGAGGCGCTCGCCGCCATCGAGAAGCTCACCGACCCGTCGCTCGTGGTGCTGAAGGACTTCCACCCGTACCTGAACGACCCGACGGTGATCCGCGGCCTGCGCGAGCTCGCCCAGTCGCTGAAGACCACCTACACCACCGTCATCCTGCTCTCCCCGGTGCTGCAGATCCCCACCGAGCTCGAGAAGGAGCTCACCGTCCTCGACGTGCCCCTCCCCACCCACGAGGAGCTCTTCGCGCTGCTCAAGGAGATCGCCGAGGTGGTGGTGAAGGGAGGCCGGGCCAAGGTGAATCTGAAAAGGGAGGACGCCAACCTCATCGCCAAGGCGGCCCAGGGGCTCACCCTCTCCGAGGCCGAGAACGCCTTCGCGAAGGCCATCGCCGCCGACTCGCGGCTGGCCCCCGAGGACGTGGGGCTCATCCTCGACGAGAAGCGGCAGGTGATCCGCAAGAGCGGGCTCCTCGAGTACTACCCGACCGAGGAGCAGTTCTCCAACGTGGGCGGCCTCGAGAATCTCAAGACCTGGCTCGCCCGCCGCGGCAACGCCTTCAGCGAGCCGGCGCGCCGCTTCGGCCTGCCCGAGCCGAAGGGGCTCCTCCTCCTCGGGGTGCAGGGGTGCGGCAAGAGCCTCACCGCCAAGGCCATCGCCGCCTCCTGGAAGATGCCGCTCCTGCGGCTCGACATGGGGCGGATCTTCAGCGGGCTCGTGGGCTCGTCGGAGGAGAACCTCCGCCGCGCCATCCGCGTGGCCGAGAGCGTGGCCCCGGCGGTGCTCTGGACCGACGAGATCGAGAAGGGGCTCTCCGGGTCGGGCTCCTCCGGCTTCTCCGACGGCGGCGTCACCGCCCGCGTCTTCGGCGCCATGCTCACCTGGCTGCAGGAGAAGACCGCGCCGGTCTTCGTGGTGGCCACCGCGAACCGCATCGACCTGCTGCCACCCGAGCTGCTCCGCAAGGGGCGGTTCGACGAGATCTTCTTCATCGACCTGCCGGCGGCCCCGGAGCGGGAGGAGATCTTCCGCATCCACGTGGGGCGGCGCGGACGCCCGCCGGAGTCCTTCGACCTGAAGGCGCTGGCCGCCCGGGCCGAGGGGTTCAGCGGCGCCGAGATCGAGCAGGCGGTGGTGGCGGCGCTCTACGACGCGTTCGCCGAGGGGAAGGAGCTCGAGCAGCGCCACATGGAGCGCGCGGTCACCGAGACCTTCCCCCTCGCCACCACCATGCGGGAGGACATCCAGAAGCTCCGGGAGTGGGCGCGCACGCGCACCCGCCCCGCCTCCACCGTTCCGGCGGAGGAGGTCCCCCGCCCCATCGCCTCCCGGTTCGGCTGAACGTGTCCTCCGAGCGCCGCGAACGGTTCCTGAAGCTCGAGCGCGCCCGGCCGGCCGGGGCGTCGTCGCCCGACCCCCTGCCCGAGGAGGGGCGCTTCGAGCAGCTGGGCGGGAACGCCGGGTCCCCTCCGGTCCCGGCTCCCCGCCCCGGCGCCCCCTCCATTCCCTCGTCGTCGACCGACCGCTTCCGCCCCGCCTCGGAGCGGCCGCTCGAGATCGCCGAGGACCGTCCCGGCGCGCAGCCCTTCACGCGGTGCTTCACC
The DNA here is from genome assembly GCA_049586815.1 of Anaeromyxobacteraceae bacterium. GTDB lineage: Bacteria > Myxococcota > Myxococcia > Myxococcales > Anaeromyxobacteraceae > CAIOAK01. Next base: position 8,093 of record JBAVCR010000144.1, on the reverse strand, counting down.
TGCGAGACCGACAACTCGGTGCACGCCACCCACTGCTCGCACTGCGGCATCGAGCTCGACACCCCGGCGCAGCGCGCCTTCAACGAGAAGTTCTGGGCGCGGCGGCAGGCCGAGGCCGAGGCGCAGCGTCGCGAGGTCGCCGATCTCCAGAAGGCGCGCGAGGAGCAGGCCGCCGAGCAGGCCCGGATGAAGCGCGAGGTCGCGATCGAGATGGCGCGGCGGGAGCGGGACCGGCTCGACGACGAGCTCCCCGACGGCCCGTTCGGCCAGGGTCCGGTGGCCCGACCGGGGGCGGACACCGCCGGCATGCGGCTCCTCCGGAGGATTCCCGGGACGGGTTGGCGCATCGCGGTCGCCTGCCTGGGCATCGGGGTCCCGCTGCTGCTCGTGCTCTTCGGCCGGGGCCAGCCGCAGGTGCTCGGCATGGTGCTGCTCGGCGTGGTCATCGCGCTCTTCTCGCCCGGCCGTCGCCGGTACCGGAGGTGGTGATGTCGCAGAACACGTCGGTCGTCATCGTGGTGCAGGGGGTGGCGCTCCTCATCCAGGTCATCGCCGATCTGGGAGCCGAGTACCGCAAGGAGAAGAAGATGCGGGCGGCCGACGGCACCACGCACGACGTCGACTACGTGGTGACGGACGGGAAGGCCGAGGTGGGCGTGAAGGTCGACCCGAGGACCGAGAAGGCCACCCTCATCCCGAAGGACTGCGACGCCGGTCCAGGGAAGGCGCTCGCCGGGCGGATCGCCCAGCGCTGGGCCTACTCGAAGGCCGTCGGGGAGCTGAAGCGCAAGGGGTACGCCGTGGCGAAGGAAGAGAAGCAGGCCGACGGATCGGTGCGGGTCGTCATGCAGCGGTGGAGGTGAGCGATGGCCGACAAGATCGAGATCGAGCTCCTCTTCACGCCGGACGGCGAGGTCCGGCTCGAGACGCGCGGCCTCAAGGGCAAGACCTGCATGGAGGAGACCGAGTCGCTCGAGCGCGCCATCGGCACCGTGAAGGACCGGGAGAAGACCTCCGAGTACTACCAGCAGCACACGGCCGTGAAGGGGACCACGCGCCAGGGGTAGCCGCGCCGGCGCGGACGCTCTAGCCTTCCGGCCAGCCGCTCCGCTCCATCGTGCCGTCGGCGCCGAGGCGAAGCTCGACGGTGCGCTCCGGGCCGCCGGGCCCGATCCATTCCACGCCGGGTGAATAGCGCCCGGAGAGGAAGTGGAAGCGCTGGTTCGCGGAACCGGCCCACCGGCGCTCCCGCTCCGGAAGCGCCGCCACGTACGGGCCGTCCACGAGGAGGTCCACCTCGGCGAGGAGCGCGGCGGAGCCAGCCGGCCGGTCGGCCCGGAGGTCCTCGAGGAGGTGGCCGGAGAAGGCGACCACCGAGAGGCCGAGCCGGCGCACCTCGCGGGCGAAGGGGGCGAGCGCCGCCGCCTGCTCGAAGGGCTCGCCGCCGAGGAGGGTCACTCCCTCGATCCGGCCGCGCACCGCGTCGACGCGGCGCAAGAGCTCCCCTGCCCCCAGCAGGTGGCCCCCGTCCGGGTCGAACATGTGGGGGTTGCAGCAGGCCGGGCAGCGGAGGGCGCATCCCTGCACCCACACGGCGAGCCGGGCCCCGGGGCCCTCGGCCAGGGTGACGTCGACGACTGCGGCGATGCGGATCGGCGCCGGGGAATCCGGGAACGTCCCGTCCGGGAATCGCGTCGCGGCCACGGGGCCACGCTAGTCCCGGGCAGCGCCACCGGCAACCCTTGATCTCCCCCCTCCGGTGCGCGATCTTGCGGCCCCGCTCGGACCCGCCTCTCCCCCGCCGGAGGACCCTTGGCCCCCATCCCCAGCACCGCGCTCGTCGACACGGCCGTCAACACCATCCGGATGCTCGCCGCCGACGGCGTGCAGAAGGCGAACAGCGGCCATCCGGGCATGCCGATGGGCGCGGCCGACATGGCCTTCGTGCTCTGGACGCGCCACCTGCGCTTCGACCCGGCGGCGCCGCGCTGGATGGACCGCGACCGCTTCGTGCTCTCCGCCGGCCACGGCTCGATGCTCGTCTACTCGCTGCTCCACCTGGCCGGCTACGACCTCTCGCTCGACGACCTCAAGACCTTTCGCCAGAAGGGCTCCCGCACCCCCGGCCACCCCGAGTTCGGCCACACCGCCGGCGTGGAGGTGACGTCCGGCCCGCTCGGCCAGGGCTTCGCGAACGCGGTGGGAATGGCGCTCGGCCAGGCCATGCTGTCGGCACGGCTCGGCGCCGGAAACCCGGTCGAGGATCACTGGGTGTACGCCATCGTCTCCGACGGCGACCTCATGGAGGGCGTCGCCGCCGAGGCGGCGAGCATCGCCGGCCACCTCAGGCTCGGCCGCTGCATCTTCCTGTACGACGACAACGAGATCACCATCGACGGGCGCACCTCGCTCGCCTTCTCCGGCGAGGACGTCTCGGCCCGCTTCGCCTCCTACGGCTGGCAGGTGCAGCAGGTGGACGGCCGCGACCACGACGGCATCTCGAAGGCCATCGACGCCGCCAAGGGCGACTCCCGTCCGAGCCTCATCCGCGTGCGGACCGTCATCGGTTACGGCTCGCCCGGCAAGCAGGGGAAGTCCTCGGTGCACGGCGCCCCGCTCGGCGAGGAGGAGCTCGCGGCCACGAAGGAGTTCCTGGGCTGGCCGCAGGAGCCGCGCTTCCTCGTGCCCGACGACGTGCGCGCCTACTGGGCCGAGGTGGTGCGCGGCAAGCAGGCCGAGCACGAGGCCTGGAAGCGCCGCGCCGGCGCCTGGCGGGCCACCCATCCGGAGAAGGCCGCGCTCCTCGACGCCCACGTGAACCGCACGGTCCCGGCCGACCTCGCCGCCCGCCTCCTCGAGGGCGCCGACGGGGCCGACGCCACCCGCAAGCTCTCCCAGGCCATCATCCAGAAGGCGGCCGCGCTCGTGCCCGCGCTGGTGGGCGGCTCGGCCGACCTCGCCGAGTCGAACCTCACCGACATCAAGGGGGCGGGCAGCGTCGGCGCCGACGCCTGGGGCGCGCGCAACGTCCACTACGGCATCCGCGAGCACGCCATGGGCTCGCTCGCGAACGGGCTCGCCTACGACGGCAACCACATCCCCTTCGTGGGCACCTTCTTCGTCTTCTCCGACTACATGAAGCCGCCGGTGCGCATCGCCGCCCTGGCGGGGCTCCAGGTCATCTACGTCTGGACCCACGATTCCATCTTCCTCGGCGAGGACGGTCCCACCCACCAGCCCATCGAGCACCTCACCGCCGCGCGCGCCATCCCGAACCTCCACGTGGTCCGCCCCGCCGACGGGCTCGAGACGGCGCTCGCCTGGACCCACGCGCTGCAGCGAAGGGACGGCCCCACGGCGCTCGTGCTCACCCGGCAGAAGATCGCGAAGATCGACCGCCCCCTCGGGTTCGACGCGGCGAAGGTGGCCCGCGGCGGCTACGTCGTCGCCGACCCGGCGGGCGCGAAGGTGACCCTCGTCGCCACCGGCAGCGAGGTCGCCACGGCCCAGGGCGCCGCCGCGCTCCTCGCCGCGAAGGGCGTCGCCTGCCGGCTGGTCTCCGTCCCCTGCCTCACCTGCTTCGAGGCCCAGCCCGAGGCGGTGCGCCGGGAGGTCATCCCGGCGGGCCAGCGCGTCGCCGTGGTGGAGGCCGGGCGCGCCCTCGAGTGGTGGCGCATCGCCGGATCGGACGGCCTCGTCATCGGCATCGACGGCTTCGGCGCCAGCGCGCCGGAGAAGGCGCTGGCCGAGATGTACGGCCTCACGGCGGAGAAGGTGGCGGCCCGCGTGCTGGGATGGCTTGCAGGTTGACGGAGCGTCTGGCACCCTTTCGGGGTGTCCACCTCCATGACCCGCTTCGCGGCCACCGTCGCCGCCCTGCTCCTCCCGGCTGCCAGCCTCGCCGCCACCTCCTTCACCTGCGCGGCGAAGGGGGGGCCGGAGTGGCGCATCTACGAGAGCGAGCACGTCCTCCTCCGCACCGACCTCTCCCCGTCACGGGCGGAGGAGATGGTCCGGGAGCTCGAGCTGGCCCGCGCCGCGGTGCTGCAGGCGATGTTCTCGAAGCCGCCACCCATCCCGGGGCAGGTCCACGCCATCGCGTTCTCCTCCGACTCGGAGTTCTGGGAGGTGGCCCCGGACCACGCGGCCGCCTACGTGACCACCATCGACGGCTTCACGCCGCTCGTGGTGCTCCCGGGAACGCTGCAGGCGGCGACCCGCACGCTGCTCATCCACGAGCTCACCCACCACCTCTCCTCGTTCCCGCTCCTGCGGAAGCCCATGTGGCTGAACGAGGGGTTCGCCATGTACCTCGAGTCGATGGGCTCGAAGGCGCTCGGGGCGCGGATGACGGTGGGCTCTATCCCGGAGATGATGCCGGTGCCGCGCAAGCGCTCCCAGCGGGTGCTGGTGAAGGACCTGCTCGCCTGGAAGCGCATCGACCCCGACTGGGTGGGGGAGACCGTCCGTCGCCACTACGTCTCGTCCTGGTTCCTCGTCCACTACCTCGTGAACAAGCAGACGGCGGGCTTCTACGAGATGTTCCGGCGCCTGGGGCGGGCCGAGGACCCGCGCGTCGCCTGGAAGGGCGCCTTCCCGCAGTGGGACCCGGACGACGCCGACGCCCTCGACGACCTGGAGTCGAAGCTCGACACCTACGGGCGGGGCGAGTCGTTCCAGTACCACGAGATCGAGCCCCGGGTTTCACCCAAGGTCACCTCACGCCCGCTGCCGCCGGCGGAGGTCCACGCCTACAGGGCCATGCTGCTGCCCCACGGCGGGACGCGGTCGATCCCGCTCCTCCGCGCCGAGGTGGACGAGGCGCTGTCGGAGGACCCGGCGGATCCGATGGCCATCGCGGTGCTGGCCGGGCTCGACCCGAAGCTCGACGTGCTGCCGATGGCCCGGGCGTCCGCGAAGGCCCACCCCGCCGACTGGCGCGCCTGGTCGCTGCTGGGAGACGCGCTCGCGAAGGGCCCCCGCGAGGAGTTCCTCTCCGCCCGGCGAAAGGCGGTGGAGGTCGCGCCCTCGGAACCGGTGGCGCTGCAGGAGCTGGCCCGCGACCTCTCCGCCGCGGGGGAGGCCCGGGAGGCCGCCGGACCGGCGCTCGCCCTCCTGAAGCTCGCGCCCTGGTCGCCCACCACCCACGACACCGTGGCCCAGGTGGCGATGTCGCTCGGGCTGTGCGCCGACGCGCTGCGGGCCCAGCAGCGGGCCGTCGACACGCTCTCCGACCGTGCGCCTCCGGAGGTCCGCGTCGAGAAGGAGAAGGCGCTCGCGGGCTACCAGCAGCGGTGCACCGCTCCGGCCGGCGATGCCAGGCCACCGGCTCCCGTGCAGCCCCCGGCACCGCCTCCCGCGAGGTGACGTGATTCCGGCGCATGCCCACGAGGCGGTCCTGGACCTCGCCACCGGCGCCGATGCCGCCGCCCCGGGGGCGGCCGTGACGGTCGCGCTCTGCGGGCACTGGCGGCACGACGGCTCGTGTCGCTGGCCCCACCACACTTCCGTGATCTCGCGGACCGGAAGCGTCGTCCGCCTCCGCGTCGTCTTCGTCGCTGCGCCTCCGGAGGTGACCGATGTGCGAGCGCGCATCTCGGCTGGGCTCGTGCAGGGAGTGCTGACGGACGAGGAGGGTCGCTTGCACCGCTGGCGCGTGACCCGGGAGGATGCGTCCGAAGTGCTCGCGGGCGAGGAGCTTCTCGCGCGAGAGCTCTCCGGCCGCGGCGCCGGGTCGTAGGACGGGCGCCGGAAACGGAAACGCCCCGCCTCCGGGTGGGAGGACGGGGCGTTGCGTGCTGACCGATACCCTGTCGGGTCGGTGATCCGGCTACCGCATCACCGGCTGGACCTGCACGGGGACCTGCATCGGCATGGCCACGTTCACCGGGCGGGCCTCGATGCGCTCACCCTTCGAGAGCATCTTGAGCGACAGGGCGAGGAGCTTGGCGAGCAGCTCGGCCGAGCCGGGCACGTCGAGCTTGCGGTAGATGCGCTTGCGGCGGGCGCGGATGGTCTCCGGCGAGACGCCGGCGGCGGACGCCGAGTCCTTGCAGGCGAAGCCCTGCGCGATGCGGAGGACCTCGGCGCGCTCGGCCGGCGTCAGGTTCGTGCCCTCCAGGAAGCGTGAGGCGAAGGGCTGAAGGATTTCGATGTCGATCTGGGCCATGGGTGTCGTCCATTTCCTTTCGAGGGGCTGGCTCCTACCCGGCCGATCGCGGATTTTTTGCTGCTCCCCCCCGCAAACCCGGTCGGGCTTCCAGACCCTACGATAACAACGCCCCGTCCGGTCGGCACCCCCCAGGGGGCTAAAATGAGTGAACCATCACATGGGTACGTAATCACGAGCGATTCCATCCAGATCAGGTGGAACCCAGGGAATATGCGCCCCCCAAGGGGCTGTAAATACTCATGTTTCAGGCATCCGTTCGGGACGCCCCATGCCGGTGTCGAGGGTCCCCGTTCAGGGCGCCGGCCAGCGTCCCAGATGGGGCGCTAGCCTTCGATCGGCCTCGGCGACCCGTTCCCAGTCGAGAACCGGGGATCGGAGGTCCCGGGCGGAGCGCACCCCGGGAGGGAGGGGCACGTCGTCCCGCAGGGGCATGAGACCCGGAGTGCGCGCAACGAGCAGCTGCTCTGCGTCGCTTCCCGACATCCACTCCGCGAGTGCGTGCACCGCCGGGTTCGACACGCCGCGTTGCAGCACGGCGCCGGCCGTCGGGAAGACGATGGTCCCGAACGATCCCTGGTCCGGGTAGACCACCTCGAGCGCGGCGGCGCTCGCCGCACCGGCGGCGCCCTGCTCCGAGCTCGCGAGGCCGAAGGCCGCCTTCCCGGAGGCGACGAGGGACTGGACCGCGACCCCGTCCGGAACCACCTGGGGCCGCTGCGCCGATATCGCGGTCGCGAGCGTGCGCACCGCCTCGTCACTCGAGAGGGTCGCCAGGGCGGCGAGCGTGGCGAGCCCCTCCCCGCTGCCGAGCGGCGTGAGGGCCTGCCGGCCGGCGAGCGCCGGGTCGGCGAGGTCGCGCAGCCTGCGGGGTTGCGGGTCGAGGCGCACGCGCGGATCGACGAGGAACACGCGGGCGCGGGCGCCGACCGGGAAGAACCTGCCCACCGGGTCCTTCCAGCGCGCCGCCACGCCGCGCGCGTCGGGCGCGGAGCCCTGGACGAGGAGTCCGGGGTGGCGGAGCGCCTGCACCGGGTCGCCGAACCAGGCGAGGTCGGCCTGTGCCGGGTCGTCGACCAGGACCACCCGGGCCACGCGCCGGTTCACCGCGAGCGTGGCCAGCGCCTGGGCGGCGAGCGGCGACACGGAGGCGTGGACCTTCACCTCGGGGAGCGGCGCGCCGGAGGTGCACCCCCAGGCGGCGAGGACGAACGGCAGGAGCAGGGCGGCGGCGCGGAGGTGCATGGTCAGCCCTGCGGAGGGCGGTCCCGGCGGCTGCGCGCGGCTCCGTGCTCGGCCCGATCCCCGCCCTTCGCCTGCGCGTCCTGGAGCGCCTCGGCGGCGCCGCGGACGAGCGACGAGAAGGACATGGTGCCCTCGCCGTCGTAGCTCGCCACGCCCACGCTCACGGTGAGGCTGCCGGGATGGTCGTGCGCCCGGCCCACGAGCCGCTCGGCCACCGTCCGGGCGCCGAGCGCGTCGGTGTGGGGCATGAAGACGAGAAGCCGCTCCCCGTCGTAGAGGAGCGGGAGGTCGATGTCGCGCACCCCGCTCGCCACGAGCGCGAGCAGCTCGCCGAGCAGCGCCGAGCGGTGGCTCTCGTCGAGCCGGGCCGCGCGCTCGCGCCAGCCGTCCACGGCGATGAGCGCGAGGCTCGCCGGGTAGTGGTAGCGGCGGGAACGCTTCACCTCGACGAGGAGGAGCTTCTTCAGGAACTCGTAGTCGGGCAGCGTGACGGGACGCGCCGCCTGGACGCGTTCGAGGTAGGCCACCCGCGCCTCGGCGGTGCGGAGCCGGGCCAGCGCGCCGAAGAGGCCGGTCACGGCGCTCCGGGTGAGCGGCGCCACGAGCGTGCCGTCGGCCGGGGTGCGGCCTGCGGGGTCCTCCTCGTCGTCGAGCAGGAGGACCACGGGCAGCGTGGGAT
>JBAVCR010000143.1:0-12590 GCA_049586815.1 Anaeromyxobacteraceae bacterium | reverse complement strand
CTCCGGCACGGCCCTCACCGCCGAGCCGCTCCGCGACGGCGCCGAGCGCCGGCTGCTCCCCGGGGGCCGGGCGCGGATCCGGATGGAGGGCGACGTCCTCGTCCTCGACGGGAAGGCCGTGGACGGCGCGGGCCTGCTCTTCACCGCGAGTGGATCGATCCGCCACGCCGGGAGGGACCTCTCCGGGGAGGTGGAGGTGCGCCGCGCCCCCGGCGGCCTCGCGGTCATCGACGTCCTGCCCATGGAGGCCTACGTGGCCGCGGTGATCGGGGGGGAGATGCCGCTCTCCTTCCCGCCCGAGGCCCTGAAGGCCCAGGCGGTGGCGGCCCGCACCTTCGCCGTCGGCAAGAAGATCGAGGCCCGCGAGCAGGGGCTCGACTTCGACCTCGGGTCCACGGTCCTCGACCAGGTCTACCCCGGCGTGGGTCGGGGCGACGCCCGGGCGCGGGCCGCGGCCGAGGCGACGGCGGGCGAGGTGCTCGTGAAGGACCACCGGCCCATCGAGGCCTACTTCCACTCCACCTGCGGCGGGCGCACCGAGCGCGGCGCCGACGCCCTGGGGCGCGACCTGCCCTACCTCCCGTCCGTCTCCTGCGAACGCTGCCAGGGGTCCCCGGCATGGCGGTGGACCGTGCGCATCGGGGGCGCGGAGCTGGGGAGGCTCCTCGGGATGCCCGGCCCGGTCACCCGCCTCGCCGTGACCCGGACCACCTCCACGGGGCGCGTGGCGAGGGTCTCGGTGGAGGGATCCGGGCAGCGGCTCGCCCTCGACGGCGTCGACCTGCGGCGCCGCATGGGGTACGAGCGGCTCCCTTCGCTCGCCTTCACCGTCCGCACGTCCCGCGGCGGGTTCGTGCTCGAGGGGCGGGGCAAGGGGCACGGGGCCGGGCTCTGCCAGTGGGGCGCCGCGGGGCGCGCCCGCGCCGGGGAGGGCTACCGCGCCATCCTGGCCCGGTACTACCCGGGCGCCGAGCTGACGCGGATGTACTGACCGGACCACCCGTGGACGTCTCCGCGCTCGACTTCCCGCTCCCCGAGGAGCTCATCGCCCAGGCGCCGGTGGAGCCGCGCGACGCCTCCCGGCTGCTCCACCTCCCGCGCGGGGGGGGGCCGCTCCGCGACCTCGCCTTCACCGACCTGCCGGGCCTCCTCGCCCGGGGCGACCTCCTCGTCCTGAACGACAGCCGGGTCATCCCGGCACGCCTCCTCGGGAGCAAGGAGAGCGGGGGCAAGGTCGAGCTCCTGCTCGTGGAGCCGGTGCCGGGGGCCCCGCCCGCCCCCGCTTCGCCCTGGGTGGCCATGGCGCAGGCCTCGAAGCCCATCCGCGTGGGGGCCCGGCTCGACTTCGACGGGCTCGTGGCCCGCGTGGAGCGGGTGGCCGGCGACGGTTTCTACGAGGTGCGGTTCGGCGTCGTCGACGCGGCCCTCGGCGGCGAGCTCGAGCGCGTGGGGCGGGTACCACTTCCTCCCTACATCCGGCGGGACGCGGGCGCGGCCGACCGGGAGCGCTACCAGACGGTCCTGGCCCGGGCGCCGGGAAGCGTGGCCGCCCCCACGGCGGGCCTCCACTTCACGCAGGGCCTGCTCGACCGGCTCGCCGCGGCGGGGGTGGAGAGGGCGACCGTGACCCTCCACGTCGGGCCCGGGACCTTCCTCCCGGTGCGGGCCTCCCGGCTGGAGGACCACCGCATGCACGCCGAGCGGTACGAGGTCCCGGAGTCCACCGCCCGTGCGTTCGCGCGCGCCCGGGAGCGGGGAGGGCGCGTCGTCGCGGTGGGAACGACGGCCGTCCGGACCTTGGAAAGCGCCTTTTCCGGCGGCGGGCTGCGGGCCGGCCCCGGCCGGACGGAGATCTTCATCCTCCCCGGCCACCCGTTCCGGGCGGTCGACGGGATCGTGACCAATTTCCACCTGCCCCGCTCGACGCTCCTCGCGCTCGTGTGCGCGTTCGGGGGGACGGACCGGGTTCTCGACGCATACCGTCATGCCGTGGCGGCCCGGTACCGGTTCTTCAGCTACGGGGACGCCATGGCAATCCTCTAATCTTTCTCCGGTCAGAGAGTGTAGGGGCCGCCGTCTGGTTAGAATGGCATCACGACGGGACCCGATGAACAGCATCGCCCTCAACATCGAGCCGCACCATTACCTGGCCGGGTGGCGTGCCGAGGCGGGCTCCCTGTTCCTGCCGGCGCTCTCCGAGTCGCGGGTGGGGGAGCACGTGGTCGCGCGCATCGGCCTCTTCGGCCAGCCGGTGCGGGCCACCATCTACGGCAAGGTGGCGATGGTCCGGCGCGTCGGCCGCCCATCGCTTCCTCCCGGCGTCGAGATCCACCTCGACCGGGCGAGCGTCCCGGCCGCCCGCTACCTCGCAGCGGTGGCGAGCGGGGAGCCGCTCAGCTTCCAGGTCCGGGCGCCCCGCTACGCGCTCGAGCGGGCGGTGCTGGTCACTGCGCGGCGCAACACGGTCCAGGCCCGCACCCTGACCCTCTCCGAGGGAGGGTGCTCCATCGCCTGGCCCGACGGCGAACCGCCCAGCCCGGGAGAGCTCGTGTCGCTTCGCCTCGCGAACGGCTTCCTCGCCCCGACCACCGAGGCCGTGGTGGCCTGGACCGGCGAGGAGTCGGGGCGGGTCTTCGGGGTCCGCATCGTCGCCGAGGGGCGAGGCGGGCGGGCCTGGCGGGCCCTGGTCGACGAGGCCGCCCGGGCTCGCGTCCGCACCGTCTGACGCGTCGCCCGACGGGGAGCGCCCCTTGACACCACGGCGCGCCCGGGCGAAACGGGGCCGTGATCCGCTTCCAGGTGCTCGCCGAGGACGGCGCCGCCCGCCGGGGCCGGCTCGAGACGCCCCGCGGCGTGATCGAGACCCCGGTCTTCATGCCCGTGGGCACGGCGGGAAGCGTGAAGACCCTCGCCCCGTGGGACCTCGTCGAGCTCGGCGCGGGGATGATCCTCGGGAACACCTACCACCTGTTCCTGCGCCCGGGCCACGAGCGGGTTCGCCGGCTGGGCGGCCTCCACCGCTTCATGTCCTGGTCCGGCTCGGTGCTCACCGACTCGGGCGGGTTCCAGGTCTACAGCCTCCAGGGAGCGGGCAAGGAGGGCGGGGAGTCGCTCGTCCGCATCGCCGAGGAGGGCGTCACCTTCCGCAGCCACCTCGACGGCTCGCGCCACTTCCTCTCCCCCGAGACCTCCATCCGCGTGCAGCTCGACCTCGGCGCCGACGTGATCATGGCCTTCGACGAGTGCCCTCCCTCGAAGGCCGAGCGCGCGTACCACGAGCAGTCCCTCGCCCGCACGCAGCGCTGGCTCGTGCGGTCCCGCGACGCCTGGCTCGAGGCGGAACCCCCCTTCGGCGAGCGGCCGGCCCTCTTCGGCATCGCGCAGGGCGGCCTCCACGCCGACCTGCGCCGCCGGGCCATCGAGGATGCCGCCGCCCTCGACCTCCCCGGGTACGCGCTCGGCGGCTACGCGGTGGGGGAGGAGCCCGAGGAGATGTGGGAAGGAGTGGCGAGGCACGCACCGGAGCTTCCGCGGGGAAAGCCCCGCTACCTCATGGGCGTGGGAACGCCCGAGGACCTGCTCGCCGGCATCGCCGCCGGGATCGACATGTTCGACTGCGTGCTCCCCACCCGCACCGCGCGCAACGGGCTCCTGTTCACCCGGCGCGGCCGCCTCAACGTGAAGAACGCCCGCTTCGCCGACGACGAGGGGCCCATCGACGCGGAATGCGGGTGCCCGACCTGCCGGAACTTCACCCGGGCCTACCTCCGCCACCTCTTCCGGGCCGGCGAGATCCTGGCGCTCCGGCTCAACACCGTGCACAACCTCCACCACTACCTGCGGCTCATGGAGGGGGCGCGGGAGGCCATCGCCGCGGGCCGATTCGATGCCTGGCGTCGGGAACGGCTCGAGGGGTACGCTCGCGGCCTGGACGGGTAGGGGGACCGGCGCCGACCGGGGGGGCCCGCAGGCGCGTTTCGGGGTTGCCTGCCGGGGCAAAATGTGGCTAAAACACGACGCTTTTTCCAATGACCGGAGCATCCATGCATTCGATCGTCACGGCCTTCCTCGCGCAGACCGCGCCGGACGCGCCGAACCCGCTCTTGCAGCTCGTCCCCTTCGTCCTCATCGCGGTGGTCTTCTACCTGGTGTTCTTCCGCCCCCAGCAGAAGCAGGTGAAGAAGCACCAGGAGTTCGTCAGCCAGCTGCAGAAGGGGGCCGACGTGGTCACGCAGGGCGGGATCATCGGCAAGGTGTTCCAGGTCGACGACAAGACCGTCACCCTCGATCTCGGGGGTGGCAACAAGGTGCGCTTCGTGAAGGCTCAGGTCGCCGGGTCGTGGTCCGACGCCCCCGCCTCCACGGAGAAGGACGCCAAGGAGAAGAAGTAGATGGAGCGCACCTGGTACTGGCGGCTGGGGCTCGTCCTCGCCGTCCTCTTCTGGTCCATCTGGCAGCTCGTGCCCACCTGGTCCTACTTCCGCCTGCCTCCCGAGGAGCGGAACGGCCCGGCCTACGAGCAGTCGGTCCCCCGGTGGGCCCCCGACGCGAAGAAGCACCTCAACCTGGGCCTCGACCTCCAGGGCGGCATCCTCCTCGCCATGGGCGTCGACGTCGACCGCGCCGTGAAGGCCAAGGTCGTCCGCCGGGCCGACGAGGTCGCCGAGTTCCTGAAGGGGAAGAACATCCCCGTCACCTCGGCCGGTCCCTCCGCCGACGGCAACCGGGTCGAGATCCGCACCACCGAGCCGAAGCAGGCCGAGCAGGTGGTCCTCGACTTCTACGGCGCCGAGATGTCCTCCCCGGGCGGCGCCCCCGAGGGCGCCGTGTGGTTCGCCTTCCGGCCCGACGTCATCAAGAACTTCAAGGAGAAGGCCGTCGAGCAGGCGGAGAAGACCATCCGCAACCGCGTCGACAAGTGGGGCGTCTCCGAGCCCGACATCAAGCGCAAGCAGAACGCGCAGATCCAGATCCAGCTCCCGGGCTTCAAGGACCCGGGCAAGGCGAAGGACCTCCTGGGTCGCACCGCCCAGCTCGAGTTCAAGATCGCCGACGACGACTCGTCGGCGCTCGACCCCGTCCGCGCCGAGCTCCCGCCCTGCCCGCAGGGACCGGACGGCGGCATCGCGCTGCCCCTTCCCGCCACCGGCTGCTACTTCGTGGAGCAGGTCGACCTTCCCTCCGGCATCCGCCGCCAGGCCACCTACGTCGCCGCCGGCAAGCGCACCGAGCTCGAGTCGATCATCGAGAAGTCGCTCCGGCCCCGCATCACCCGCGACCAGGAGATCGGCATCGGCGAGGTGACGGTGGCGAACGGGCTCGTGAAGGAGCGCTACTACCGGACCTACCTGCTGCGCGCCAAGACCGAGCTGACCGGCGACTACATCTCCGATGCCCGCCCCTCGGTCGACAACTCCAAGGGCGCCGGCGACCCGGTGGTGGCCTTCGCGATGTCGGCGGAGGGCGCGCGCCTCATGGAGCGGCTCACCACCGAGAACCTGGGCCGCCGCATGGCCATCGTGCTCGACTCCAAGGTGGAGAGCGCGCCCTACATCCAGGGCAAGATCTCCTCCAACGGCCAGATCACGCTGGGCTCCGGGCGCAACTACCAGGAGAAGTTCCAGGAGGCGAACGACATCTCGATCGTCCTCAAGGCCGGCGCGCTGCCCGCCCCGGTGACCATCTTCGAGGAGCGCACCGTGGGCGCCACCCTCGGGCCCGAGCTGGTGCGCAAGGGCACCACGGCCGCGCTCGTCGGCCTGGGCGCGGTGATGCTCTTCATGCTGCTCTACTACCGCATGAGCGGCCTCATCGCCGACGTGGCGCTCGTGCAGAACGGCCTGCTCGTGCTCGCGATCATGTCGCTGCTCGGGTCCACGCTCACGCTGCCCGGCATCGCCGGCTTCGTGCTCACGCTCGGCATGGCGGTCGACGCCAACGTGCTCATCAACGAGCGCATCCGCGAGGAGCTCCGCGCCGGCAAGACGGTCCGGCAGTCGGTCGAGCAGGGCTACGACAAGGTCTTCTGGACCATCGTCGACAGCCACGTCACGGCGCTGGTCGCGGCCGTGGTCCTCATGAACTACGGCTCGGGCCCGGTCCGCGGGTTCGCCGTCACCCTGATCATCGGCCTCCTGGCGTCGATGTTCACCTCCATCGTCGTCACCCGCGTGATCGTGGACTGGTTCACGCGCAACGACTCCGCCCGGCTGAGCGTCTGATGCAATTCAAGACCTTCGACATCGTCCCCCACGGGACCAGCTTCGACTTCGTCGGGAAGCGCAAGATCGCGCTCATCCTGTCGACCCTCTTCAACCTGGCGGTCATCCTCTGGTCGCTCCCCCAGATCCACGGCCTCGACTACGGCGTGGACTTCGCGGGCGGCACCGAGATGCAGGTGAAGTTCGACCGGACCGTCGATCCGGGCGAGGTCCGCAGGAACATCGAGGCGCTCGGCTTCAAGGACGCGGTCGTCCAGACCTACGGCCCCGAGAGCGAGCACAGCTACCTCATCCGCGTCGGCCGCGTGGCGCTCCTCACCCCGGAGGACGCCGCGCGCATCGTGGCGGCCGTGAAGGCGAAGTTCCCGGTGGTGGGAACGCCGGCCTTCAGCCCCGAGGTGGGCGACAAGATCGACTTCGAGTTCCAGGTGCTCCCCAGCGCCACCGAGCTGCAGGCGGTGGTGGAGGGGGCCGGGGTGAAGGTCCGCGAGATCCGGGAGGAGACCGGCCTCACCGCCGGCACCAAGGCCCTCGCCGTGCTCACCCAGGGAATCCAGGACCGCGTCGAGAAGGAGCTCGCCGCGCGCTTCGCCGACGCGAAGCCCCAGGTGCTCCGCGTCGAGTACGTCGGCCCGGCCGTGGGGCGCGAGCTGCGCAACCAGGGCTTCAAGGCCATCCTCTACGCCATGGCCCTCATCGTGGTGTACGTCGGCCTCCGGTTCGACTTCCGGTTCTCGCCGGGCGTCATCATCGCCATCCTCCACGACGCCATCATCACGCTCGGCTACTTCGCCTTCAGCGGGCGCGAGTTCAACCTGACCTCGGTGGCGGTGATCCTCACCGTGGTGGGCTACTCGGTGAACGACACCGTCGTGGTCTACGACCGCATCCGCGAGAACCAGGGCAAGCTGAAGGGGAAGAGGCTCTCCGACATCGTCAACATCTCCATCAACGAGACGCTGGGGCGCACCATCCTCACGTCCTTCGCCACCGCGCTCTCCCTCGTCGGCCTCCTCATCTTCGGCGTGGGCACCATCTTCGACTTCGCGGCGGCCATGCTCATCGGCATCATCTCCGGCACCTACTCGACCTGGTTCATCGCCGCGCCCATGACCATCTGGCTCGAGGAGCGGGCCGAGGCGGCGAAAAAGGCCCGGGCCGGGGCGCGCGCCGCGTAAATGAGACGTGCTTCAGGAACGCGAGGGGCCCGTTTTGGACGGGCCCCTTGTCGTTTTTTCGAGGTACACGGTCCGGGTTCCCGCTAGGTAGTGACCTCCCCCGGGAGCGGCATGGCACGGGAGGGCCATGTCATGATGCAACGCCGCCGGGTGCGGCGCGGAAAGGCCAGGAGAGGCGAGAGTGGATCTGCTGTCGACCGTCGTCGCCGTCGCCGCCATCCTCCTGGCACTCGCGATCGGCGCCTCCCACCTCCTGAATCGCCGGCGCCGCCAGGCCCGCGACGCCGAGGTCATTCGCGAGAAGGTCGAGAAGAACCTCCACATCCCGCGGTCGCTGCACCCGGTCATCGACACCGACATCTGCATCGGATCGCTCTCCTGCCTGAAGGCCTGCCCCGAGGGGGACATCCTCGGGATCGTGAAGGGGGCGGCGAGCCTGGTGCACGCCGACCACTGCATCGGGCACGGCCGGTGCGCCGCCGAGTGCCCGGTCCAGGCCATCCGGCTCGTCATGGGCACCCACGAGCGCGGCGTCGACCTGCCCGAGCTCGACCAGTACTTCGAGTCGAGCCGGCCCGGCGTGCACGTGGTGGGGGAGCTGGGCGGCATGGGACTCCTCCGCAACGCCGTGCGGCAGGGGCTCCAGGTGGCGAAGCGGCTCGACGAGGTCCTGCCGAAGGCTGCCCGGGGCAGGTCGCCGGACGAGGTGGTGGACGTGGCCGTCATCGGAGCCGGCGCGGCCGGTCTCGCGACGGCCTGCGCGCTCCAGGAGGCCGGCAGGTCCTTCCGCATCCTCGAGCAGGGCACCTGGGGCGGGACGATGTTCCACTACCCGCGGCGCAAGGTGGTGATGACCGAGCCCGCGCACATCCCCGGCTTCGGAAGGATCGGCAAGAAGATCATCACCAAGGAGGAGCTCCTCGACACCTGGGACAAGGCCCTCCAGAAGACCGGGGTCCAGGTGGAGGAGGGGACCCAGGTCCTCGGCATCGACGGCGAGGACGGCGCGCTCGTGGTCCACACGGCGAAGGGGCTCGTCCATGCGCGCAAGGTGGTGCTGGCGATCGGGCGCCGCGGCTCCCCGCGCAAGATGGGGGTCCCGGGGGAGCAGCTCGAGAAGGTCACCTACGGCTTCACCGATCCCGAGCAGTACGCCGGGCGGCGCGTGCTCGTGGTGGGCGGCGGCGACTCGGCGCTCGAGGCGGCCATCCAGATCGCCGAGATGGGCACCGCCGAGGTCGCGCTCTCCTACCGCGGCGCCGAGCTGGGGCGCGCCCGCGAGGCCAACCGGGCCAAGGCGACCGCCCTCGCCGCGAGCGGGCAGCTCACCCTGCTCCTTCCCTCGCAGGTGAAGTACGTCACCCCCTCCGAGGTCCGGATCGACTGGGACGGGCGGGAGCTGCGCCTCCCCAACGACGACGTCATCGTCAACATCGGCGGCGACCCGCCCGACGACTTCCTGAAGAAGGCCGGCGTGGAGATGCGCCGCTACCACGGGGAGCGGCTCGGTGCGAAGGCCCGGGACGACGAGCACGTGGGGGAGGAGGAGCTCGCGACCCGCAGGAGGCTGCGGCGGACCCTGGCGCTCTACGCCTGCCTGGGCGCGGTCATCGTGGCCTACCTGGCCTGGCGGGGCTGGGACTACTACCACCTCGGGCAGGCGGCGCGGCTCAAGTCGCCCATGCACAAGGCGTTCAAGCCGTCGGGCGCCTGGGGCCACGGCGTGGGCATCGTCGCCACCGCCTTCATGCTGTCGAACTTCCTCTACCCGGTGCGCAAGCGCACGCGCGCGCTGACCGGGCTCTGGGACATCCGCGACTGGCTCAACTTCCACGTCTTCGTGGGGTTCATGAGCCCGCTCGTCATCGCCTTCCACGCCGCCTTCCGGTCGAACAACGTCCTCGCCACGTCCACCGCCACCGCGCTCGGCGTGGTGGTCTGCACCGGCCTCATCGGCCGCTTCATCTACGGGCTCGTGCCCTCGGTGGGCGGGCACGCCGAGGAGCTCGAGCTCATCGCCGGCCGCTTCGAGCGGCTCCGGTCCGACGTCGAGCCGATGCTGGCCGGGGCCCGCGAGCGCAACCGGCTCGACAAGCTCGTGGCCTCGGCGTCGGCCGAGGCGCCCCGGGAGTCGCTCCTCGTGGCGCTCCTGCGCGTGCCGCTCGGGGGCTTGCGCCTGCGGCTCCGCCTCGCGCGCGTTCGGTTCCTCTTCACCAGCCCGTCGCAGTATGCTCGCTTCCGCCTGTCCGTCCTCCGGCTCCGGCGGCTCCGCTTCCAGATCGCCTTCTACGGCGGGCTGCGGAACCTCCTCCGGGGATGGCGCGTGTTCCACGCCTCGCTGGCCGTCTTCCTCGTCTTCGTCATCGCGGTGCACATCGGCGTCTCGCTCTACCTCGGGTACGGACTGCTATGAGACCACCACGATTCCCCCGGGCGTCCCGTGCGGCGCTCGCCGCCGCGGCCCTCTGCGCGGCCCTGGTCGCGCTCCCGGCGTACGCCGACCTCGTCTCGCCCGGGGAGCTCTCCCGCGCGCACGAGAAGCTGGAGGGGCTCCAGAACTGCACGAAGTGCCACGCCGCCGGGCAGAAGCTCTCGCCCGAGAACTGCCTGGAGTGCCACAAGGAGCTGCGCGCCTCCATCTCCGCCGGGAAGGGCTTCCACGGCCGGCTCTCCGAGCGGCAGTGCGAGACCTGCCACCACGAGCACCAGGGGCGCGGGTTCGCGCTCGTCGACTGGGGCGACGCGGGCCAGAAGGGATTCGACCACGGGAAGACCGGCTGGGCGCTCGCCGGCAAGCACGCCAGGGCGAAGTGCGAGAGCTGCCACGATCCCCGGCGCATCACCGACGGGGCGGTGAAGGAGGTCGTGGGCAAGGGGCGGAAGAGCATGCTCGGCATGCCCGTCACCTGCGCCGGCTGCCACTTCGACGAGCACCGCACCCAGCTCGGCGACGACTGCCAGAAGTGCCACGACCCGAACGCCTGGAAGCCCGCCACGAAGGGGTTCGACCACGCGAAGACGAAGTACCCGCTCACCGGCCTGCACCTGAAGGTCCCGTGCGCCAAGTGCCACCCCGCGCTCACCGATCCGCAGGGGAAGCACGACTTCCCGCAGGCGGTCTCGCCGACCTACGCGAAGTGGAAGCCCGTCCCGTTCGCGTCCTGCAGCGACTGCCACAAGGATCCGCACCAGAACCGCTTCGGGCCGCTCTGCACCAGCTGCCACGTCGTCGAGGGGTGGAAGGTCGTGAAGGGGCAGGGCGCGGAGGCCGCCGGCTTCCACGACAAGACCCGCTACCCCCTGCGCGGGGCGCACGTGAAGGTCGAGTGCAAGGCCTGCCACGGCCCGTTCGAGGGGCAGCTCCGCGCCGTCTACAAGGACATGCAGTTCGGCGCCTGCACCGACTGCCACCAGGACGCCCACCTGGGCGCCCTGGGGAAGAAGGGGACCCCCCAGGCCGCCTGCGACCGCTGCCACGCCGTGCAGGGCTGGGTCCCAGTCCGGTTCGAGCTCGCCGAGCACCAGAAGACGAGGTACCCGCTCGAGGGGGCCCACGCGGCGGTGGCCTGCGACCGCTGCCACGTGAAGGACCCCAAGATGGCCGAGAAGGCCCCGGCGGCGATGCGCGCCGAGGCGAAGCGGCAGCGGCGCCCCCTCAAGGTGAGCGAGTTCACCATGGAGAAGAAGGTGGACGGGAAGAAGTGCACCTCCTGCCACCGCGACGTCCACCAGGGCCAGTTCGACAAGCGCATGGCGGTCGAGGGCTGCACCACCTGCCACGATCAGGTGACCTTCACGCGCACGAAGTTCGACCACGCCCGCGACACGAAGTTCCGGCTCGACGGCAAGCACGGCAGTACGGCCTGCGCCTCCTGCCACGCCACCGCCACGGCGAAGGACGGCAAGCCCTACGTGAAGTACGCCGGGGCGCCCACCGCCTGCGCGAAGTGCCACGCCGATCCGCACGCCGCGCAGTTCGCCGTGAAGAAGGTCACCGAGTGCGCCAACTGCCACGGCGTGGAGGAGTGGAAGAAGCTCAAGTTCGTCCACGGCGAGCCCTTCACGACCTACGCGCTCACCGGGAAGCACGCCAAGGTGGCGTGCGACAAGTGCCACCCGGTCGCGAAGGTGGGGAACCTCGACATCAAGCGGTTCAAGCCGGTGCCGCGCGACTGCCAGGGGTGCCACGCCGACTTCCACAAGGGTGCCTTCCGGGGGTACGAGCCGTGACGATCCCGTTCGCCGCAGCCGCCGCCCTGCTCCTTGCCGCCGCGCCCCAGGCTCCCGTGGCGCAGGCCCCCGCGACCCAGGCCCCCGCGCCCCCGGCGTCCGCCGGCGCCGTGACGAAGGCGGGTCCCTCCCACGCCCCGTCCGACACGAAGTGCGCGGCCTGCCACACGCCCGAGGGCTGGGGCGACGTGAAGTTCATCCACGAGCGCACCGGCTTCCCGCTCACCGGCCAGCACGCCCACGTGGCCTGCAGGAAGTGCCACGTCGAGGACTTCAAGCAGCCGCTCCCGCGGAGCTGCTCGGCCTGCCACCGCGACGTGCACGGCGGGTACGCCGGCGTCCAGTGCGCCTCCTGCCACGACACGGAGGGCTGGAAGTCGCGCTTCGACGCCGACGCCCACCGCAGGACCAACTTCCCGCTCCAGGGGCGCCACGCCCTGCTCCCGTGCGAGCAGTGCCACGGCGACCGGCGCGACCGGGCCTTCGCCCGCCCCACCGTCCCCTGCTGGGAGTGCCACCAGGCGGATCTCCAGACCGCCAGCGCGCGGGGCACGAACCATGCGGCCTTCGCCGGGTATCCGGAGCTGGCCTGCCTCGGGTGCCACGGGTTCTGGCGCTGGTCGCCGGCCTCGTTCTCGGGGCACGGGGCCTGCTTCCCCATCGACTCGGGCAACCACGCCGGCATCGCCTGCACGCGCTGCCACGTGACGCTTCCGAATCCGCTCGTCATCGGCTCCTGCTCGAGCACGCCCTATCCGAAGTGCACCTCCTGCCACCCGTGCTCGTCGGTGCAGGGGCAGCACGCCGGCGTGCCCGGGTTCTCCTGCACGAACCTCGACCAGCGCTGCTACGAGTGCCACCCCCGCGGCACGGCCGACGGCGGCGGGGATCTGCGCTCCGGCGTCCGCGCGATCCGGAAGGTGAAGCCGTGAGCGCCCCCGCCCTGGTCGCGCTCCTCCTC
>JBAVCR010000142.1:0-3349 GCA_049586815.1 Anaeromyxobacteraceae bacterium | reverse complement strand
CTTCGGCAGCGCGAGACCTGCGAGCGGCGCGGTCGGGCCGGTGGGGCCCGTCGGCCCGGTCGGCCCGGTGGTGCCACCATCGCCCCCCGTTCCACCGCCAGTGGGGCCGGTGGAGCCGGTCGAGCCGCCGCCGCAGGCGGCGCCGAAGGTGACGAGGACTGCGAGTGCGACGAGTACGCGCTTGTGGGTCATCGTGCCACTCCTCACCGGCAGGAGGGGGTCTGCCGTGAGGGGAGGCGTTTCACGGAGCGGGCCAAGCGCCAACCCGCGGAGATCCGGGCACATTGACGGTCGTCAACCCGGGCGCCGCACCCAGGACTTCCGGGGATCGACTCGCGCATCTCCCCGGCGTCGCGGGGCGAACCGCGCGCCCCAGTCAACATCGGTGAATGAGGCCGCCACGGGGGCGCCCGGGGACCCGGGGTGAAAAGGCCCCGGGCCGGCGGGAGCTCGCCGCCGGGCCGGGGTCCCGCGACCGGTGGACGCGCGTGCCGGGAGTCGTCCTCCTACAGAGGATACCTCTCGGCCTCGACGGTGGCGGCCGCGAGCAGGCGCTTCGCGGCGAGCAGTCCACCGGCGTCGTACCTGGTGAACCGGCGCACGCCGGCGAGCAGCATCGTCACCTCGTCGCCCTCGGCCACGTAGAAGGCGCCCCGCTTCGCCGCGGTGGCCACCTTCTCCACCGCCCGGAAGGTGTGCACCTTCACCGCCGCGTCCACGAGCGCGCGGCGCACCGGGGAGAGCTTCGGGCCGATGCGCTCGGCGCGCAGGACCACGCTCTCGGCGGCGAAGGTCTGGATGGCGACGTCGGCGGCGGCGAGCAGGACCTCCTGCTCGTCCTTCAGTCCGGGACCGAAGCGCTTCACCGCCGCCCCGGAGAGGACCAGGAAGACCCTCTTGAGATTCGCGAGCGTGGCCTTCTCGGCGGCGAACGGGACCGACGGATCGATCTCGTCGAGCGAGGGGTTGAGCAGCGCGTCGAAGGCCTTGCGGGCCTCCTTCTCGAGGGGGATCTCGCCCTTCAGGGCCCGGCGCAGGATGGTCCCCGGCACCAGCAGCCGGTTGATCTCGTTCGTGCCCTCGAAGATGCGGTTGATGCGCTCGTCCCGGTAGTACTTCTCGGCCGGGTACTCCTGCACGAAGCCGTAACCGCCGTGGATCTGCACCACGTCGTCGACCACGTCGGCCAGCACCTCGCTGCAGAACACCTTCGAGACGGCGCACTCGATGGCGTACTCCTCGATGGCCGCCTGGTAGGACTCGTAGTACTTCGGGGCGTCGCGCGGGATGGTGGCGAGCCGGTCGTCGATGAGGCCGGCCAGCCGGTAGACCAGCGATTCCGAGGCGAAGATGTCGGCCACGCCGTCGGCGAGCTTCTCCTGGATGGCCCCGAAGCTGGAGATGGGCACCCCGAACTGCTTGCGCTGGTTGGCGTAGGCGGCCCCGGTGGCGAGCGCGTGCTTGGAGGCGCCGAGCACGGCCGCGCCCAGCTTGAAACGCCCCACGTTGAGCACGTTGAAGGCGATCTTGTGCCCCTTGCCGATCTCGCCGAGCACGTTCTCGACCGGCACCTTCGCCGCCTCGAAGATCACCGACGTGGTGGAGGAGCCCTGGATGCCGAGCTTCTTCTCCTCGGGGCCCACGGTGACGCCCTCGGTGTCGCGCTCCACCAGGAACGCGGTGAAGTGCTTGCGGTCGATCTTGGCGAAGACCGTGAAGAGCCGCGCGAAGCCGCCGTTCGTGATGAACTGCTTCGTCCCGTCGATGAGGTAGTGCTTGCCGTCCTCCGAGAGCGTGGCCGTGGTGGTACCGCCCATGGCGTCGCTGCCCGCGCCCGGCTCGGTCAGGCAGTAGGCGGCGCTCCACTCCCCGGTGACGATCTTGCCCAGGTAGCGCTCCTTCTGCTCCGGGGTCCCGTAGTAGACGAGCGGCAGGGTCCCGATGCCGGTGTGGGCCGCGTAGGAGACGGAGAAGGACTGGCCGGCCGCCATCTTCTCGGCGGCGAGCATGCTCGTCGCCTTGTCGAGCTCGAGGCCGCCGTACTCGGCCGGCGCGTCGATCATGAGCAGGCCCGCGTCGCCGGCCTTGCGCATCAGGGTGGCGGCGGCCACGGTGTCGTGCGCCTCGAGCGCGTGCATGGCCGGCGCCACCTCCGACTTCACGAACTGGTCGGCGGTCACCGCGATGCTCCGCTGCTCCTCGGTGAACTCCTCCGGGACGAAGACGTCGTCCGCGGTGGCCTCGCTGATCAGGTACTCCGCCCCCTTGAAGAGCCTCTTGCCCATGTCCGTCTCCTCCTAGAGCCGCTCGAAGATGGCGGCGGCTCCCATGCCGCCCCCGATGCACATCGACACCGCGCCGTAGCGCCCCCCGGTCCGCCGCAGCCCGTGGAGGAGCGTGGCGGTGAGCTTCGACCCGGTGCAGCCGAGCGGGTGGCCGAGCGCGATGGCGCCACCCGACGGGTTCACCCGCCCCGCGTCGAGCCCCAGCTCCCGCACGCAGGCGAGCGACTGCGCCGCGAAGGCCTCGTTCAGCTCGATGGCGTCGAGGTCGCCCTGGGCGATGCCCGCGCGGGCGAGGGCCGCCGGGATGGCCTCCACCGGCCCGATGCCCATGATCTCCGGCGGGACGCCGCGGACGGCGTAGGAGACGAACCGTGCGAGCGGGGTGGCGCCGCTCTCCTTCAGGAAGCGCTCGGAGACCACGACCACGGCGGCGGCTCCGTCGGTCATCTGCGAGGCGTTGCCGGCCGTGACCGTGCCGTCCACCTGGAAGGCCGGCTTGAGCTTCGCGAGCCCCTCCACGGTGGTGTCGCCGCGCACCCCCTCGTCGGCGGTGAAGCGCTCCGTGGCCCGGGCGAGCTTCCCGGCCACGACGGCGGTGGTCTCCACCTCCACGGGCACGAGCTCCTCCTGGAACCAGCCCTCGGCCTGGGCCCGGGCCGCCCGCCGGTGGCTCTCGGCGGCGAAGGCGTCCTGGTCGGCGCGCGACACGCCGTACTTGCGGGCCACCAGCTCGGCGGTGATGCCCATGCCGGCGTAGGTCTCGGGCCAGGAGGACACGAGCGCGGGGTTCGCGCTGTACTTGTTGCCGCCCATGGGCACGAGGCTCATGCTCTCGACGCCCCCGGACACGATCACGTCGGCGGCGCCCGCGGCGATCCGCTCGGCGGCGGTGGCGATGGCCTGCAGCCCGGAGGCGCAGAACCGGTTCACCGTCTGGGCCGGGACCTGCACCGGGAGGCCGGCCCGCAGCGAGGCCACGCGGGCCACGTTCATGCCCTGCTCCCCCTCCGGGAAGGCGCATCCCAGGATCACGTCGTCGATGCGCGCCGGATCGAGCCCGGCGC
>JBAVCR010000141.1:0-10747 GCA_049586815.1 Anaeromyxobacteraceae bacterium | reverse complement strand
GGCGTCGAGGGGGGCGAAAGCCACCTCGAGCCCGAAGGCCGCGGCCGCCTGCTGCCAGGGGGTCACGTTGGCGGGGAACTCCCCGTCGAGGAGCACCACCCGGTCGCCGCGGCGCCAGGGGAAGTCGAGCGCCACCGCCTGGATGCCGGTGGTGGTGCTGGTGGTGAGCGCCACGTCTGCGGCCTCTCCCCCGACGAGCCGCGCCACCGCCGCCCGGGTCGACTCGCGCCGCTCGAGCCCCGCCGGCACCGCCCCTCCGCCGCGGCGCGCGTAGTCGTCGACCACCTCGGCCACGGCCCGCCGCACCGGATCGGAGGGCGGGCTCACCCCGGCGTGGTTCAGGTAGGCCGCGGGCTCGAGGAGCGGGAAGAGGGAACGATCGCCCAGGCGGGGCCCGGGTCCGCTGGCCGCCGGCCCCGTCACTGGGCGGTGTACCCGCCGTCCATCACCGCAACCGACCCGGTGATGCCGGCCGCCCCGTCGGAGACGAGGTAGAGCGCGTAGCCCGCCACCTCGTCGATCTGGAGGAGGCGCCGCATGGGGACGAGCGGGTAGATGACGTCCTCCAGCACCCGCTCGAGCGGCACGTTCCGGGTGCGGGCCAGGTCGGCGAGCTGGTTGCGGACGAGCGGGGTGTCGACGTAGCCGGGCGCGAGCGCGTTCACGGTGATGCCGTGCGGCGCGCCCTCGAGCGCGGTCACCCTGGTGAGCCCGATGACCCCGTGCTTGGCGCTGTTGTACGCCGACTTGCCGGCGAACCCGACGAGCCCGTTGATGGAGGCCACGTTGAGCACCCGGCCGTAGCGCTGCGCCTTCATGACCGGGAAGGCCTTCTTGATGGCGTAGAACGGGCCGAAGAGCATCACCCGGACGAGCTGCTCGAACCGGGCCGCCGGGAAGTCCTCCACCGGCGAGACGAACTGCAGCCCCGCGTTGTTGACGAGCACGTCGAGCCGCCCGTGGGCCGCGAGCACCGCGTCGAGCGCGGCGTCGACGGCCGCCTCCTTCGACACGTCGGCCTCGACCCCCATGGCGCCGCGCCCGATCCTCTCCGCCGCCGTGCGAGCGGCCGCGCCGTCCAGGTCGGCCACGGCCACCCGGGCGCCGGCGTCGGCGAGCAGCTCGGCGATGCGGAAGCCGATGCCCCCGGCCGCGCCGGTGACCACCGCCACCTTCCCGTCGAAGCGAAGCGCCATGCCGTGCCTCCCCTCCCCGTCAGGACCGCCGGCCCAGGAGCGCCCGGATCTCGCCCACCAGGCCGCGCCGGAAGGCCATCACCATGACCACGAAGACGCTGCCGGTGATCACCGTGACCCAGGAGCCGATGCTCGCCAGGTAGTTCTCCATGGTGACGACGAGGAGCGCGCCCACCGACGGGCCGAGCACGGTGCCCATGCCGCCGAGCAGCGTCATCAGCACCACCTCGCCGCTGCGCTGCCAGGCCACGTCGCCGAGCGTCGCGAACTGCATCGCGATGGCCTTCAGCGATCCGGCCAGGCCGGCCAGCGCGGCCGAGATCACGAAGGCGAGCAGCTTGTACCGCTGCACGTCGTACCCGAGCGAGATGGCGCGCGGCTCGTTCTCCTTGATGGCGCGGAGCACCTGGCCGAAGGGCGAGTCGATGGTGCGCTGGATGAGCCAGAAGGCCGCCAGGAAGACGACGTAGGTGAAGTAGTACATCGCCAGCGAGTTGCCGAGGTCGATGCCCAGGAAGCGCCCGCGCGGGATTCCCTGCAGGCCGTCCTCCCCGCCCGTCCAGGGCATCTGGACCACCACGAAGTAGACCACCTGGGCGAGCCCCAGCGTGATCATGGCGAAGTAGATGCCCGATCGGCGGAGCGCGAGCACGCCGAAGAGGAGCCCCAGCACGGTGGCCACCGCCACGCCGGAGGCCATGGAGACGAGGACCGGCAGTCCCCAGGCCTTGGCGGACCACCCGGTCACGTAGGCGGCCGACCCGAGGAAGGCCGCGTGCCCGAAGGAGAGCAGGCCGGAGTAGCCGAGCAGCAGGTTGAAGGCGCTCGCGAAGAGCGCCATCACCAGCACGTTCATGGCGAACACCGGGTAGACGACGAACGGCGCGACGAGCCCCACGGCCACCACGACCGCCCAGGCGAGGAAGACGACCTGGCCGGACCAGACCCGGCGCGCCCGGTCGCTCACTTCACCCTCCCGAAGAGCCCGGCAGGGCGGACGAGCAGCACGACGGCCATGAGGACGAACACCACCACGCTGGCGGCCTCCGGCCAGAGGAACTTGGTGAGTCCCTCGACGAGGCCCACACCCACCCCGGTGACGATGGAGCCGAGGATGGACCCCATGCCGCCGATGACCACGACCGCGAACACGACCATGATCACCGACGACCCCATCATCGGGGTGACCTGGTAGATGGGCGCGGCCATGACGCCGGCGAAGCCCGCCAGCGCCACGCCGAACCCGTAGGTCAGCATGAACATGACCGGCACGTTCACGCCGAAGGCCTGGAGCAGCTTCGGGTTCTCGGTCCCGGCGCGCAGGTACGCGCCGAGCCGGGTCTTCTCGATGACGAACCAGGATCCGAGCGACACGGCCAGCGAGACCACCACCACCCAGGCGCGGTACTTGGGCAGGTACATGAACCCGAGGTCGAAGCCGCCCCGCAGCAGCTCGGGCACCGGGTACGGGCTGCCCGAGTTGCCGTAGGCGTGGTGGAAGAGCCCCTCGATGACGAGCGCCAGCCCGAAGGTCAGGAGCAGGCCGTAGAGGTTGTCGAGCCCCTGCAGCCGGCGCAGGAAGACCCTCTCGATGACGAGCCCCGTCGCCCCCACGAGCAGGGGCGAGAGCAGGAGCGCCCACCAGTACCCGATGCCGAGGTACTGGAGCCCCATCCACGCCAGGAAGGCTCCCAGCATGTACTGCGCGCCGTGCGCGAAGTTCACCACGTCGAGCAGGCCGAAGATGATGGCCAGCCCGAGGGAGAGCAGCGCGTAGAACGAGCCGTTGATGAGGCCGAGCAGGAGCTGGCCGGAGAGGGCCTGGATCATCCGCGGGCTACTTCTTCACGAGCGGGCACTTGTCGGAGACCGGAGGGAAGGCCTCGGCCGCCGGGATGACCTTGGCGATCTTGTAGTAGTCCCACGGGTACTTCGACTCGGCGGGTTCCTTCACCTGCACGAGGTACATGTCGTGGCGGTGCAGCCCGTCCGGGCCGATCTTCCCGTTCCTCGCGAAGAAGTCGTTCACCGGCATCTCGCGCATCTTGGCGGCGACGGCGTCGGCGTCGTCGGTGCCGGCGGCCTGGATCGCCTTCAGGTAGTGGGTGACCGCCGAGTAGACGCCGGCCTGCACCATGGTGGGCATCTTGCCCTTCATGCGGTCGCCGAAGCGCTTCGACCACTTGCGCGAGTCGTCGTCGCGGTCCCAGTAGAAGGCGGTGGTCAGGTACATGCCCTTCGCGGTGGGCAGCCCGAGGCTGTTCACGTCGGAGATGAAGACGAGCAGGCCGGCCAGGTTCTGCTTCTTCGTGATGCCGAACTCGTTGGCCTGCTTGATGGCGTTGATGGTGTCGGCGCCGGCGTTGGCGAGGCCGATGATCTTGGCGCCCGAGGCCTGGGCCTGGAGCAGGTAGGAGGAGAAGTCGGTCGTGCCCGGCGACGGGTGGCGCGAGGCGCCGAGGACCTTGCCGCCGGCGGCCTTCACGACGTTGGCGGTGTCCTCCTCGAGCGACTTGCCGAAGACGTAGTCGGCGGTGATGAAGTACCAGGTGTTGCCCCCCTGCTTCACCACCTCGCGGCCGGTGCCGTTGGCGAGCGCCCAGTTGTTGTAGGTCCAGTGGAAGTTGTAGGGCGTGCACTTCTCGCCGGTGATGGCGGTGGTGCCCGGGCCGGAGAGGAGCGTGATCCGCTTCTTCTCGGCGGCCACCGGCATGACGGCGAGCGCGGTCGAGGAGGAGACCAGGTCGACGATGGCGTCCACCTTCTCCTCGTCGAACCACTTGCGGGCCACCGTGGAGGCCACGTCGGCCTTGAGCTGGTGGTCGGCGCCGATGACCACGACGGGCTTGCCGAGGACCTTCCCGCCGAAGTCCTCGGCGGCCATCCTGGCGGCCTCGAGCGAGCCCGGACCGGAGAGGTCGGAGTAGTAGCCGGTCATGTCGGTGAGGACGCCGATCTTCACGGCGTCGTCGGAGACCTTCGTGTCGGCGGCGAGCGCCGATCCGGCGAGGAGCAGCAGGGCTGCGGCGGTGGCGATGCGCTTCGTCATGTCGGTTCTCCCGGTCAGCGGGCGAGCTACACGCCCAGGAACTCCTGCAACGACTCCATCCGGCCGGCCAGCTGGCCGGCCTCGATCGTGTCCACGACGCGTCCGTGCTCGAGGACGAAGTGCCGGTCGGCGAGCGGCGCGGCGAAGCGGAAATTCTGCTCGACGAGCACGATGGTGTAGCCCCTCTCGCGGAGCTGCCGCACCACCCGGCCGAGGGCCTGGACGATGACGGGGGCGAGCCCCTCGGTGATCTCGTCGAGGAGGAGGAGCCGGGCCCCGGCGCGCAGGATGCGGGCCATGGCGAGCATCTGCTGCTCCCCTCCCGACAGCCGCGTGCCCTGGCTGCGGCGCCGCTCGAGCAGGTTGGGGAACATGCCGTAGATCTCGGCGTCGGACATGCCGGCCGGCCCGACCCGCGGGAGCAGCTCCAGGTTCTCCTCGGTGGACAGGCTCGCGAAGATGCCCCGCTCCTCCGGGCAGTAGCCGATGCCGATGCCCAGCCGGGCGATGCGGTGCGGCGCCATCCCCACGGTCTCCCGCCCACCCACCTCGATGGACCCGGTGCGGCGGCCGACCAGCCCGAGGATCGACTTCAGGGTGGAGGTGCGCCCCGAGCCGTTCCGGCCGAGGAGCGTCACCACCTCGCCCTCGCGGACCTCGAGGTTCACGCCGTGCAGCACGTGCGACTCCCCGTAGTACGCGTTCAGGTCGCGGATGCGCAGCGCCGGGGCGGCGGAGGGACCGGTCACGCGGCGCTCCCGATGTAGGCCTCGCGCACCGCGGGGTCGGCCGAGACCGTGGCGTAGCTGCCCTCGGCGAGGACGCTGCCGCGGGCCAGGACCGTGATGGTGTCGCAGAGGTCGGCGACGACGGAGAGGTTGTGCTCCACCATGAGCACCGTGCGCCCCCGGGCGACCCGCCGGATGAGCTCGGCCACGCGCCCCACGTCCTCGTGCCCCATGCCGGCGGTGGGCTCGTCGAGGAGCAGGACCTCGGGCTCGAGCGCCAGGGTGGTGGCGAGCTCCAGGGCGCGCTTGCGCCCGTAGGGGAGCTCCCCGGCCGGGACGTCGGCCAGGTCCTGCAGGTCCACGTCGGCGAGGAGCGACCGGGCGCGCTCGTCGAGCACCGACAGGCTGCGCGCCGGCGACCAGAAGCGGAAGGAGGTCCCGAGCGGGCGCTGGAGCGCGATGCGGACGTTCTCGAGGGCGGTGAGGCTCCCGAAGACCGCCGAGATCTGGAAGGAGCGGACGACGCCGCGACGCGCCACCTGGGCCGGAGGCAACCGGGTGATGTCCTCGCCACGGTGGAGGATGGTCCCCTGCGTCGCCGGCAGGAACCGGGTGAGCAGGTTGAACATGGTGGTCTTCCCCGCCCCGTTCGGCCCGATCAAGCCGTGGATCGAGCCACGCTTCACCTCGAGTGACACCCCGTTCACGGCCACGAAGCCGCGGAACTCCTTGGTGACGTTGCGGGTCTCGAGGATGAGGGCGTCGGCCATGAGCTCGGTCGGGGGAGCCAAAATGTTTAGTGACCCGCCCGCGGGTTGTCGAGGCCACCTGGACGGGTGACGCATCGCATCAGGAAATTCGTACGGGTCACCCTGTTTGCCCCCTGATTTCCTCGGGCGCGTTCGTGTACGGGACATAAGGGACGAACGGACCCAGCCACTCCTTCCCGGAGGTCGCCGATGCAGGTCTCCCGCAGAGGGTTCCTCAAGCTGACCGCGTCGGGTATCGGCGCCACCACGGTGGGGGCGCTCGGCTTCTCCGCGGAGCGCGCCGTCGCCGACGTCCGGCTCTTCAAGCTGGCGCACGCCTCCGAGACCCGCAACACCTGCCCCTACTGCTCGGTGGGCTGCGGCGTCATCCTCTACGGCCTCGGCGATCGGTCGAAGAACGCCAGGACCGAGATCATGCACGTGGAGGGTGATCCGGACCATCCGGTGAACCGCGGCACGCTCTGCCCGAAGGGGGCGAGCCTCCTCGACTTCATCCACAGCCCCACCCGCCTCAAGTACCCGGAGTACCGCGCTCCCGGCTCGAGCGAGTGGAAGCGGGTGACCTGGGAATGGGCGGTGGATCGCATCGCCCGCCTCATGAAGGAGGACCGCGACAAGAACTTCGTCGCCGCGAACGTGAAGGGCCAGAAGGTGAACCGCTGGCCCACCACCGCCTTCCTGGCGGCCTCGGCCTCGTCGAACGAGACCGGCTACGTGTTCCACAAGGTGATCCGGGCGCTCGGGGGGGTCGCCTTCGACAACCAGGCGCGTGTTTGACACGGTCCCACGGTGGCCGGTCTGGCCCCGACGTTCGGCCGTGGCGCGATGACGAACAGCTGGGTCGACATCAAGAACGCCGACCTGATCCTGGTGATGGGGGGAAATCCCGCGGAGGCGCACCCCTGCGGCTTCAAGTGGGTGCTCGAGGCCAAGGCGAAGAAGGGCGCGAAGCTCGTCGTCGTCGACCCGCGCTTCACCCGCACGGCGGCGGTGGCCGACTTCTACGCGCCCATCCGGCCGGGAACCGACATCGCCTTCCTGGGCGGCGTCATCCGCTACCTGCTCGAGAACGACAAGATCCAGCACGACTACGTCCGGAACTACACGAGCGCCTCGCTGCTCCTCAACCCGGACACCGGCTTCGACGACGGCCTCTTCACCGGCTACGACGAGGCCAAGCGCTCCTACGACAAGAGCACCTGGACCTACCAGCTCGACAAGGACGGCTACGCCCGCGTCGATCCGACGCTGCAGGACCCGAACTGCGTCTTCCAGCGGCTCCGCAAGCACTTCTCCCGCTACACGCCGGAGATCGTGGAGCGGACCACCGGCACGCCGAAGGAGAAGTTCCAGAAGGTCTGCGAGGCCATCGCCAGCACCTCGACGCCGGATCGGACCATGACGAGCCTCTACGCGCTCGGCTGGACCCAGCACTCGGTCGGCTCGCAGAACATCCGCTGCATCGCCATCATCCAGCTGCTGCTCGGCAACATGGGCATGGCGGGCGGCGGCGTGAACGCCCTGCGCGGCCACTCCAACATCCAGGGGCTCACCGACCTCGGGCTGCTCTCGCACCTCCTCCCCGGGTACCTCACCCTGCCCACCGACGGGGACCCGGACCTCCAGAGCTACCTGGAGAAGCGGACGCCGAAGCCACTCCGCCCCAACCAGCTCAACTACCTCTCCAACACCCCCAAGTTCTTCGTGTCGCTCATGAAGGCCTGGTACGGCGCCGCGGCCACGAAGGAGAACGACTTCGCGTACGACTGGCTGCCCAAGATCGACGGGCCCTACGACGTGCTCCGGGTGATGGAGCTCCTCTCCCAGGGGAAGGTGAACGGGTACGTCTGCCAGGGCTTCAACCCGCTCTCCTCCTTCCCGGACAAGGCCAAGGTCGCTGCCGGGCTGCGCAAGCTCAAGTTCCTCGTCACCATCGACCCGCTCGTCACCGAGACCTCCGAGTTCTGGCAGAACCACGGCGAGTTCAACGACGTCGACCCGGCGCAGATCCCGACCGAGGTCTTCCGCCTCCCCTCCTCCTGCTTCGCCGAGGAGGACGGCTCGCTCGTGTCGAGCGGCAGGTGGCTGCAGTGGCACTGGAAGGGCGCGGAGCCGCCCGCCGAGGCGAAGGGCGACCTGGAGATCGTCGGCGAGCTCTTCATGGCCATCCGCTCGCTCTACGCCAAGGAGGGCGGCGCCTTCCCCGACCCCGTCCTCAAGCTCACCTGGCCCTACCGCATCGCGAAGTCGCCGTCCGCCGACGAGGCTGCCCGCGAGTTCAACGGCCAGGCGCTGGCCGACGTCCCCGACCCGAAGAACCCGGGGGCCTTCCTGGTCAAGCAAGGGGAGCAGGTGCCGGGGTTCGCCGTGCTCCAGGCCGACGGATCGACCGCCTGCGGCTGCTGGATCTTCGCCGGCAGCTGGACCCAGGCCGGGAACCAGATGGCGCGCCGCGACGCCTCCGACCCGAGCGGCCTCGGCATCACGCCCGGCTGGGCGTGGTCGTGGCCGGCCAACCGCCGCATCCTCTACAACCGCGCCTCCTGCAACGCCGACGGCGTCCCGTACATCTCCACCCGGAAGCTCGTCTGGTGGAACGGGACCCGGTGGGTCGGGAACGACGTCCCCGACTTCAAGGTGGACTCGCCCCCGTCCGAAGGGATGAACCCCTTCATCATGACGAACGAGGGGGTGGCGCGCCTCTGGGCGCCGGCCATGACCGAGGGGCCGTTCCCCGAGCACTACGAGCCCTTCGACGCCCCGCTGGCGAGGAACCCGTTCGGCAAGGTGATGTCGAACCCCGCCGCCCGGGTCTTCAAGGACGACTGGGCCACCTTCGGCAAGCCCGACGAGTTCCCCTTCGTCGCCACCACCTACCGGCTCACCGAGCACTTCCACTTCTGGACGAAACACGCGCGCATCCCCGCCATCCTCCAGCCCGAGGCCTTCGTGGAGCTGCCCGAGGGGCTGGCGAGGAAGAAGGGGATCCGCAACGAAGACTGGGTGGTCGTGAAGTCGAAGCGCGGCCAGGTGAGGCTGAAGGCGCTGGTCACGAAGCGCATGCCCACGCTCTCCATCGAGGGCAAGGAGGTCGAGGTCGTCGGCCTGCCCATCCACTGGGGCTTCGTGGGACAGACGCGCAAGGGCTACATCACGAACACGCTGACCCCGCCGGTCGGCGACGCCAACATCCAGACGCCCGAGTACAAGGCGTTCCTGGTCAACGTCGAGAAGGCCTAGGAGACCGCCATGGCTCTCGAGACCCAGGACATCCGCCTCCGCTCCGCCACCACCGTCGAGAACCCGCCCTCGGCCCGTTCCTTCCGGCCCGAGGTCGCGAAGCTCATCGACCTCTCCCGCTGCATCGGGTGCAAGGCCTGCCAGGCCGCCTGCATGGAATGGAACGACCTGCGCGAGCCGGTCGGGAGCTTCCAGGGCACCTACCAGAACCCGCTCCACCTGTCCGACCAGTCCTGGACGGTGATGAAGTTCAACGAGACCGAGGTGGACGGCGCCTTCGCTTGGCTCATCTTCAAGGACGGGTGCATGCACTGCACCGATCCGGGATGCCTGAAGGCCTGCCCCGCTCCCGGCGCGGTGGTGCAGTACGCGAACGGGATCGTCGACTTCCAGCAGGATCACTGCATCGGCTGCGGCTACTGCATCACCGGCTGCCCCTTCGACATCCCGAAGATGCGCAAGGAGGACAGCCGGGTCTACAAGTGCACGCTCTGCTCCGACCGGGTCGCGGTGGGGCTGGAGCCGGCCTGCATCAAGTCCTGCCCGACCCAGGCGCTCACCTTCGGGTCCAAGGCGGAGATGAAGGAGCTCGCCAGCCACCGCCTCGAGGACCTGCACGCGCGCGGCCTCGCCCGGGCGTCGGTGTACGACCCCTCCGGCGTGGGTGGCACCCACGTGTTCTACGTGCTGCCGCACGGCGACCGCCCGGAGTCGTACGGCCTTCCCCGGGATCCCAGCGTCGGCGCGGTGGTGAACTTCTGGCGCTCGGGCGTGGCCCGCGTGCTCGGCGTGGCCACGATGTTCGGCGTGCTCGTCGCCGGCATCCTGCACTACATGCGGTACGGACCGCTCGAGGTTCCCGGCGAGGACGGGGACCAGGGTGGAAAGGGGTCGCAGCCATGAAGCCCGATCAGGACCTGCTCCTCCCGGACGGCAAGATCGTCCGCCACGGCAACAGCGAGCGCATCGTCCACTGGCTCATCGCCATCACCTTCCTCTTCCTGTTCCTGTCGGGGCTGGCGCTCTTCTCGCCCTTCTTCTTCTGGCTCGCGGCGGTCTTCGGCGGCGGCCAGTTCATGCGCATGCTCCACCCCTTCGCCGGGGTGCTGCTCGCGCTGCTCTTCTACCCGTACGCCTGGCGGCTCCGGAAGGACAACCGCTGGAGCGCGGCCGACTCGCGCTGGCTGGAGAACTCGCGCGCCTACATGGAGAAGCGGGTCGAGTTCCACGACACCGGCAAGTACAACGCGGGCCAGAAGCTCATGTACTGGTCGATGATCCCCATCATCGCGGTGCTGCTCCTCACCGGCATCACCATGTGGCAGCCCTGGTTCGCGAGCTCGTTCCCGCCCGCGCTGCGCCGGGTGACGAGCCTGCTCCACGCCGTCGCCGCCTTCGTGATGTTCATCGGCATCGGCATCCACTGGTACGCCGCCTACTGGACCCGCGGCTCCATCCGTTCCATGGTCCGGGGAACGGTGTCCCGCTCCTGGGCGCGCTACCACCACCCCGCCTGGTTCAAGCAGATCACCGGAGGCAAGGACGGATGAGCTTCGAGCCGCCCGGCTCTCCGGGCGACATCGTCTACCTCAGGCTGCCGCACCCGGCCGGGCTCTTCGAGCGCCGGGCGCGGCGATTTCGCGACCTCGCCCCAGGAAACCCCATGGGCGAGTTCCTCGAGGCGCTCGCCGCCGTGGCCGACGCGCAGGCCGCGGCCCTGGCGCGGGCGGTCCCGGCGCCTCCCCCGGGCGCCCTCCCCACGGC
>JBAVCR010000140.1:0-7778 GCA_049586815.1 Anaeromyxobacteraceae bacterium | reverse complement strand
GGCCCCGGCCGCCCCCGGCGCCGCCTCGGCGAGCTGCCGCTCATGGTAGAGCCAGTCGTCGAGGTTGCCGGGGAAGGGGACGACGGCGCCGTCCTTCACCTCCCAGATCACGGTCGCGAGCCGGTTCACGAAGCTGCGGTTGTGCGAGACGAAGAGGAGAGTGCCGCCGTAGCCTGCGAGCGCCTCGATGAGCGCCTCCGACGACTCGATGTCGAGATGGTTCGTGGGCTCGTCGAGGAGCAGGAAGTTCGTGGGGCGGAGGAGCAGCTTCGCGAGGGCCACGCGGGAGCGCTCGCCCCCGGAGAGCACGCCCACCCGCTTGTCGACCGCGTCGCCCGAGAAGAGGAAGGAGCCGGCCACGCTCCGCACCCAGGACTCCCCCTGGTCGGGCACCACGTCCCAGAGCGTGCGCAGCACGGTCCGGTCCGGGTCGAGCGTGCCGAAGGTGCGGGCCGGGCCGTCGGGGCGCTCGTGCTCGTCCCGCTCGAAGTGGTGCTGGGCGTAGTAGCCGGCCACCACCCCGTGCCCGAGCCGGACCGTCCCGGCGTCGGGGGCGAGCTCGCCAGCGGCGAGCTTGAGGAGCGTGCTCTTCCCGGCGCCGTTCGGGCCGATGACGGCGATGCGCTCGCCGCGGAGCACCTGGGCGTCGAGCCCCCGGTAGACCGTCACCGGCCCGTAGGCCTTCCCGAGCCCGTCGAGCCGCAGCACCTCGCGGCCGGAGCGAGGGGCGTCCGGGAAGCGGAAGAGGGCCGTGTCCCGCTCCTCGGGCAGCTCCACCGTCTCCATCCGGTCGAGCATCTTCTGCTTGCTCTTCGCTTGCGTTGCCTTGGTGTTCTTCGCCCCGAAGCGCTCGATGAAGCGTTCCAGCTGGGCGCGCCGGGCCTCGATGCGGGCCGCCCGGGCGTGGAGCTGCCCTTCCTCCTCGACCCGCAGGCGGCGGTAGTCGTCGTAGTCGCCGACCCAGCTCTTCACCCCCTCCGGCTCGAGGGAGAGCACCCGGCCGATCTGCCGGTTGAGGAAGAGCCGGTCGTGGGAGACGAGCACCATGGCCTTCACCGTGCCCCGCAGGAAGTCCTCGAACCAGGCCAGCGTGGGGACGTCGAGGTGGTTCGTGGGCTCGTCGAGGAGGAGCAGGTCCGGGTCCTGGAGCAGGAGCCCCGCCAGCGCGGCCCGCATCCGCCATCCCCCGGAGAGGGTGCGGGTGGGCTGGTCGAGCCGCTCCGTCGCGAAGCCGAGGCCGCCCAGGATGCGCTCGGCGCGGTGGCGGCCGAACCGCTCCTCGAAGTGGGCGAGCTCGTCGTGCAGCTCGGCCAGGATCTCGGAGAGCTCGAGCCGCTCGTCGTCGCCCGTGGCGCCGGCGAGGGCCCCTTCCGTGGCGAGGAGCCGGGCCTCGAGCGCATCGCGCCCTGGAACCGACGAGAGCACCGATTCCACGATGCTGCCCTCCGGGAGCGACGACACGTCCTGCGGCAGGTAGCCCACCCTCGCCCCGCGCCGGAAGACGAGGGAGCCGGTGTCCGGCGATCGCTCCCCGGCGAGGATGCGCAGCAACGACGACTTGCCCGTCCCGTTCGGCCCGACCAGCCCGATCCGGTCGTGGGGGCCGATGGCGAACGACGCTCCCTCGAAGAGGGAATCGGCGCCGAAGGCGAGGGAGAGATCGCGGGCGGAGACCAGGCTCATGCGGTTCACACTTCTTCACCCAGGATCCATGCGGAGGCAAGGGGCGCGGCGACTATGATTCGCCCCGTGTCCACCGACCCCGTGCTGACGGCGCTCCTCGTCGAGGACGACGCCCGCCTCGCCGCCCTCACCGCCGACTACCTCGGCGGCCACGGCGTCGTGGTCACGCGGGCCGGGACCGGCCCCTCAGGGCTCGAGGAGGCGCTCCGCCACCGCTACGACGTGGTCCTCCTCGACCTCATGCTGCCCGGGAAGGACGGCCTCGAGGTCTGCCGGGAGCTCCGCGCCCGCTCCGACGTCCCCATCGTCGTGCTCACCGCGCGCGGCGAGGAGGCCGACCGGGTGATGGGGCTCGAGCTCGGCGCCGACGACTACCTGGCGAAGCCCTTCTCGCCCCGGGAGCTCCTCGCCCGCATCCGGGCCGTGGTCCGCCGCGCCCGCGGCCAGGCCGGGCCGGCCCACAGGCAGGTCCGCGTGGGCGAGCTCTCCCTGGACCCGGGGGCCCGGCGCGCCACGCTCGCAGGCGACGAGGTGGCCCTCACCGGCTACGAGTTCTCCCTCCTCTACGCGCTCGCCTCCCGGGCCGGCAGGGTCCTCTCCCGCGAGCAGCTCATCGAGCTCGCCGGGGGAAGCCCGGAGGAGGCCTTCGACCGGTCGGTCGACGTCCACGTCTCCCGGCTGCGGAGCAAGCTGGGCGACGACCCGAAGAGCCCGCGCCTGCTCAAGACGGTGCGGGGCGCGGGCTACATGCTCGCCGCGGGGGACGGGTGAGCCGCCTCGCCCGTTTCCGCCAGCCGCGCCTCTTCTGGCGGCTCTACTTCTCGGGGCTCGCGCTGCTCGGGCTCGTCCTCGTCGCCAACATCGCCGTGGGATCGCTCACCGGCAGCGCCCCGGGCATGCGCACGGGCGAGAGGCTCACCCGCTACGCGGCGGATCGCATCGCCCCCATCCGGGAGGAGCCGGCCCGCGTCGCCGCCGAGCTCCGCCAGATGGCGGACGTCTTCAAGGTGGAGATGGCGCTCCGGCTCGACTCGGGCGAGGTGGTGGCGGGCGTGGGGGAGCCCCCGTCGCTCCCCGCCGCCGACCGCTCCCAGGTCGACGCCACCGTGCGCCGCTTCGACGTCGGCGACCGCCCGGTCTGGGCCACCCGCGTCGCCGGCAGCCCACCCGCCATGATGGTGGTCACGATCGTGCCCCGGGGCTTCCCGGTGGAGAAGGCCGCCGCCTTCATCTCGGCCTGGCTCTTCGTCCTCGCGCTCGCCGCCTTCCCGGCGGCCCGCGCGCTCGCCCGCCCCATGGAGAAGCTCACCGAGGTGGCCCGTCGGCTCGGGCAGGGCGACCTCTCGGCCCGGGCCGGCCTGCGCCGCGCCGACGAGGTGGGGGAGCTCTCCGCCGCCTTCGACGACATGGCGTCCCGGCTGCAGGGGCTCGTCCGCTCCGAGCGCCAGCTCCTCGCCGACGTCTCCCACGAGCTGCGCACCCCGCTCTCCCGCATCCGGGTGGCGCTCGACCTCGCCGCCGAGGGGGACGTGGCCCGCGCCCGCCGCTACCTCGAGGAGATCCGCATCGACCTGGAGGAGCTCGACCGGCTCCTCGGCGACGTCCTCGCCGCGGCCCGGCTCGACCAGGCCGGCGGGAAGGGCGACGTGCCGCTCCGCCTGCAGCAGGTGAAGGCCCGCGAGGTCGTCGACCAGGCAGTCGAACGCTTCCGGCGTGCCCACCCGGGGCGCGAGCTGCGGGTCGAGGCGGAGGGCGAGCTGCCGGGGCTCGTGGCCGATCCGCCCATGCTCCGGCGCGTCGTCGACAACCTGCTCGACAACGCCGCCAAGTACTCGGAGGCGCCCGCGCCCATCTTCCTCTCCGCCGTCCGGGAGGGCGAGTCGCTCCGGGTCTCGGTCCGCGACGAGGGCATCGGGGTCGAGCAGGCCGACCTGCCCCGGCTCTTCACGCCCTTCTTCCGCACCGACCGGAGCCGGGCGCGCGGCACGGGAGGGGTGGGGCTGGGGCTCGCGCTCGCGAAGCGCATCGTCGAGGCCCACGGCGGGAGCATCGAGGTGGAGAGCCGCCCCGGCCTCGGCACCACGGTGCGGTTCCGGGTGCCGGTCGAGGCCTGAGGTCGCCCGGCGGCCCGGAGCCGCCGCCTACCAGGTCTCGCCGCAGGCCCGGCAGCGCGCCTCGCGGAACAGGAAGTCGTTCCCGCGGTTCGCCGCCACCTTGCACTTCGGGCAGTGGAGGTCGAACCAGGCGATGGCCGAGGTGCGCCCCAGCGCGATCGAGGTGCCGAGGAGCGGCAGCACGAGGCCGAGCCCGAGCGCGAGCGCCCAGGTCCACGGCACCTCGCGCCGGTACAGGCCGATGCCCATGCTCACGAGGACCATCGCCGCCAGGAAGAGCGTGAGGTAGCGCCCCCAGAGCCAGGCCAGCCGGTACCCGCGCGCGATGCCCCAGACGAGGAGCCCCATCACCGCGGCGGCGAAGAGCCACTGGCCGAAGCCCACGCTGCTCGTCGCCGACACCACGAGCGCGAAGCCCGCCTGCACCGAGGTGGCGAGCAGCAGCGCGAGCGAGGCGGCGTGGATGGAGGGCGGCGCCTTGCGCTTCTCCACGCTCAGGACTCCTCGTGGTGCGGGTACTCGATGCGGGTGGGCGGGACGAAGGTCTCCTTGATGGACCGCTGCGACACCCAGCGCATCAGGTTGGAGAGCGCCCCGGCCTTGTCGTTCGTGCCGCTCGCCCGGGCCCCGCCGAAGGGCTGCTGCCCGACCACGGCGCCGGTGGGCTTGTCGTTCACGTAGAAGTTGCCGGCGGCGTTCTCGAGGGCCTTCGCCATGTGCACGATGGCGCCCCGGTCCTGCGCGAAGATGGCGCCGGTGAGGGCGTAGGGCGAGGTGCCGTCGCAGAGGGCGAGGGTCTCGTCGAGCTTCGCGTCGTCGTAAACGAAGATGGTGAGGACCGGCCCGAAGATCTCCTCCTCCATGAGCTGGAAGCGGGGGTTCGTGGTCTCGACGATGGTGGGGCGGATGAACCAGCCCTCCGACGCGTCGCTCTTGCCGCCGGCGATGATGGTGGCCTCGGGCGACCGGCGGGCCACCTCGACGTAGCCGTCGATGCTCTCGAAGGCCTTCCGGTCGATGACGGCTCCGACGAAGGTCCGGAAGTCTGCCGGGTCGCCCATGCGGAGCGACTCGGTCGCGGCGACCAGCATGTCCTTCACCCGGGGCCAGAGGCTCCGCGGCACGTAGGCGCGCGAGGCGGCCGAGCACTTCTGCCCCTGGTACTCGAAGGCGCCGCGCACGAGCGCGGTGACGAGCGCCTCCACGTGGGCCGACGGATGGGCGAAGACGAAGTCCTTGCCGCCGGTCTCGCCGACGATGCGCGGGTAGGAGCGGTAGCGCGGCAGGTTCCCGGCGATGGCGCGCCACATCGACTGGAAGACGCCCGTGGAGCCGGTGAAGTGGATGCCCGCGAAGTCGGGGTGGGCGATGACCGGGTCGCCCACCGAGGCGCCGGCGCCGGGCAGGAAGTTGATGACCCCCGGGGGCAGGCCGGCCTCCTCGAGGAGCTTCAGCACGTACCAGTTGGAGAGGAGCGCCGTCGAGGCGGGCTTCCAGAGCACCGTGTTCCCCATGATGGCCGGGGAGGTGGGGAGGTTCGCGCCGATGGCGGTGAAGTTGAACGGCGTCACCGCGAAGACGAACCCCTCGAGCGGGCGGTGCTCGACCCGGTTCCAGATGCCCGGCGACGAGACCGGCTGCTGCCCGTAGATCTCCTGGGCGAAGGCCACGTTCCAGCGCCAGAAGTCGATGACCTCGCAGGCGCTGTCGATCTCGGCCTGGAAGATGGTCTTCGACTGCCCGAGCACGGTGGCCCCGTTCAGCACCTGCCGCCACGGGCCGGCGAGCAGGTCGGCCGCCTTGAGGAAGACGGCGGCGCGATCGGTCCAGTCCATGGCGCGCCAGGTGCGGCGCGCCTCCCGCGCGGCGTCGGCGGCGAGCGCGACCTCCGCCGGGCCGGCCTGGTGGTACCGGGCGAGGACGTGCCCGTGCCGGTGGGGCATCCGGACCTCGGCCACCTTCCCGGTGCGGATGGCCTTGCCGCCCACCACCACCGGGATCTCGATCTCCTCCCCGGCCATGGCGGCGAGGCGCGCCTTGAGCGCCGCCTTCTCCGCGGTGCCGGGAGCGTAGGTGAGGTTCGGCTCGTTCTTCGGGGGGGGGACGTGGAATCGGGCGTTGGGCATGAAAGGTCTCGGTCGGCGCGGGAGGATAACTCCGATCGGGGCGTGGGGCTCGCCCTTCGCGGGCCCGTTCCGCTAGGCTGCGCGCCAGCGACGGGTCGGCCCCCGGAAGGGAGTCGCCCATACCGAAAGGATAGGACCGATGAAGACGATGCGCATCCTGGCCGTCCTGGCCGCCCTGGGCTTCGCCACCTCCGCCTTCGCCTACCAGGTGACCGGGGAGGTCGAGGACGTCACGGCGACGAGCATCACCGTCAAGGCCACCGGCGGGAAGAACAAGGGCGAGAAGTTCGAGATGGCCCGCGGCGCCGACACCAAGGTGACGGGCGACCTCAAGAAGGGCGCCAAGGTCACCGTGGAGTACACGATCAACGCGAAGTCGGTCGAGGTGAAGGCCGACAAGAAGAAGTAGCGCCCCGCCGTCGCTTCCGCCGCCGGCGGAGCGACTACTCGTCCCCTCCACGGGCCAGCCCGTGCTTGTGGAGCTTGTCGTGGAGGGTGACGCGGGAGATCCCGAGCCTGCGTGCGGCCTCGGTGCGGTTGCCGCCGGACGCGCGCAGGGCCTCGACGACGAGCCCCCGCTCGAAGGCGTCGACACGCGCCTTCAGCGTCATGGCCGGCTCCTCCTCGCGATCCCGCCCCCCCGAGCCGCCAGGGGGGAGCAGGGTGGGGTCGAGCTCCCCCTCGTGGGAGAGCGCGACCAGCTTCTCGATGGCGTGCTCCAGCTCGCGGACGTTGCCCGGCCAGTTCCAGGCGGCGAGCCGCGCGAAGACCTCGTCGCCGGCCCGGAGAGGGCCCGTGCCGAACCGCTCCGAGAACCGGGAGAGGAAGTGGCGCGCCAGGATCGGGATGTCCTCCGGGTGCTCGCGGAGCGCCGGCACGTGCAGGTGGACCACGTTGAGGCGCCAGTAGAGGTCCTCGCGGAAGGCGCCCTTCGCCACCAGGTCGGCGAGGTCGCGGTGCGTGGCGGCGATGACCCGCACGTCGACGTTGCGGGAGCGCTCCTCGCCCACCGGGCGGACCTCGCCCTCCTGCAGGACGCGGAGGAGCTTCGCCTGGAGCGGGAGCGGCAGCTCGCCCACCTCGTCGAGGAGCAGCGTGCCGCCGTCGGCCTCGCCGAAGAGCCCGACCCGGGCCCGCACCGCGCCGGTGAAGGCGCCGCGGGCGTGGCCGAAGAGCTCGGCCTCGGCGAGCTCGGCCACGAGCGACGCGCAGTTGAAGCGGACGAAGGGCTTGCCGGCGCGGCTCGACGTCGCCACCAGCGCCTCGGCGACCCGCTCCTTGCCGGTGCCGCTCTCCCCGGTGAGGAGGACGGCCACGTCGCGCGGTCCCACCCGGGCCACGAGCGAGGCGAGCCGGCTCATGGCCGGGGAGTCGAAGACCATGGTGCGGGAGAGGGCGAGCTCCCCGGCCAGGCGCTCGTTCTGGGCGCGCAGCCGGGCCGCCTCGGTGGCCCGGTGCACCACCGCGAGCAGTTCCTCCGGCTCGAAGGGCTTCCGGAAGTAGTCCCAGGCGCCGGCCTTCATGGCCTCGACGGCCTGCCGCTCCGAGCCGTGCGCCGTGACGAGCACGACCCGCGGTGCGCCCGGTCCGGTCCCGATGCGGCGGAGGAGCTCCATGCCGTCCATCCGCGGCATGCGGAGGTCGGCGAGCACGAGGTCGGGGGCGAAGGGCTCGAGCAGGGTGAGCGCCGTGACCCCGTCGACCGCCTCCTCCACCTCGAGCCCCTCCGACTCCAGGATCTCGCGCAGCGTGTAGCGGACGCCGGCGTCGTCGTCGACGACGAGCGCCCGGGCGCGACCCTCGGGGGGGGCGCGCTCCTTCACGCGGCCACCCCGGCGACCGCCCGGGCCGGCAA
>JBAVCR010000139.1:0-5625 GCA_049586815.1 Anaeromyxobacteraceae bacterium | reverse complement strand
CCGCGCTTCCCCCGGTCCGCACCGGGCCGGCGCCCTACAGCGGCTTCGCCGCCCTGCGCGGGAAGCTGCCTCGCCCGGCGGGAAACCACATCGACGTGGGCTTCGGCCGGGTGGTCGACCCGCGCTTCCGCACCGTCACCAACCAGAAGGGGGTCGACATCGCCGCGGCCCGCGGGGAGCCCGTCGCTGCGGTGGCGCCGGGCCGGGTGGTGCACGCGGGCTGGTTCAAGGGGTACGGGAACCTCGTCATCGTCGACCACGGGGAGGGCTTCCACACCCTCGTCGCCCACCTCGCCACCATGACCGCCGCGGCCGGGGAGGACGTCCTCGCCGGGTCGGTGCTGGGGACCGTCGGCGACACCGGATCCCTGAAGGGCGCCTACCTGTACTTCGAGATCCGCGAGCAGGGCCGGCCAGTCGACCCGAAGACCTGGCTCGCGCCGTGAGGCGCCCTCCGAGGGCGGCCCGAGCCCGGCGCCCCGTCTGCCGCTATGATCCCCGGAT
Organism: Anaeromyxobacteraceae bacterium; assembly: GCA_049586815.1. Taxonomy (GTDB): domain Bacteria; phylum Myxococcota; class Myxococcia; order Myxococcales; family Anaeromyxobacteraceae; genus CAIOAK01. The sequence continues at coordinate 5,121 of JBAVCR010000139.1, read as the reverse complement.
GGATCGACGCTTCCCCCTTTTCGCCGCCCTCCTCCCCCTCGTGCTCGTGCTGCTCGCACCCGCGCTCGCCGGGGCCGCGCCGCGGCGCGACACCGCCCAGCAATACCGCTCCCTCGACGTGCTCGCCGAGGTGCTCGCCTACATCGAGAACAACTACGTCGACGAGACGAAGGAGAAGGAGCTCGTGCAGGCAGCGGTGGAGGGCATGGTCGCCCGCCTCGACCCCCACTCGATGGTGCTCCGCCCCGACGCCTTCCGGGCGATGCGGGACGAGACCACCGGCGAGTTCGACGGGGTGGGCATCGAGGTGAGCCAGGTCGCGGGCGGCCTCGTGGTGGTCGCGCCCCTGCCCGACTCCCCCGCCGAGCGGGCCGGGATCCTGGCCGGCGACCGGATCGTCGGCATCGACGGCGCGGCGACGAAGGACATGCCGCTCGGGGAGGCCACCCGGCGCATGAAGGGGGCCGCCGGGACGCAGGTGGTGGTCGCCGTCGAGCGGGACGGCCTCCGGGAGCCGCGCTCCTTCACGCTGGTCCGCGACCACGTGCGCACCACCAGCGTCGACTGGCGCGTCCTCGACCGCGCGACCGGGACCGTCTACGTGAGGATCCGCGGCTTCCAGGACCGCACCGACCGCGAGCTGCGGCAGGCGCTCGACGGGGCCCGGCGCGAGCTCGCCGGGCCGATCCGGGGGCTCGTCATCGATCTGCGGAACAACCCGGGCGGCCTGCTCGACCAGGCGGTGAAGGTGGCCGACCGCTTCCTCGCGAAGGGGATCATCGTGACCACCGAGGCGCGGGGGAAGAAGCCGGAGGTGGAGGAGGCCCGCGGGCGCGACACCGAGCCCGACTACCCCGTCGTCCTGCTCGTCAACCGCGGCAGCGCGAGCGCCAGCGAGATCGTGGCCGGGGCGCTGCAGGACCACGGGCGCGCCGTGGTGGTCGGGACCCGCACCTTCGGCAAGGGCTCGGTCCAGACCGTGGTGGAGCTCGAGGACGGGTCCGCGCTCAAGCTCACGGTGGCCCGGTACTTCACGCCGCTGCACCGGTCCATCCAGAAGCGGGGCATCACCCCCGACGTGCAGGTGGGGGACGTGAACGAGGACCCCGCCCCGGCGACCCCGTCCGCGACCCCCCAGACGGGGCCTGCGGCTGGCCCTTCGGGCAGTGATCCCCAGCTGGACCGCGCCGTCCTGGTCCTGAAGGGCGCGAAGGGTCCCCGCGCGGGTGCCCCCGGAACGCCGTGAGGTCCCAGACCTTTCGGGGTTGACTTCGTGACGCAGCAAGCTAGACTCCGCCCCGTCTTGGGCCCAGGGGAGCGGTGATGCCGCACACCTCAGCGCTCGGCGTGTAACAGCGCCCAGCCAGCTCCCCACTCCGAAAAAAGATGAATCATTTCGAGATCGCCGTCGTCGCCGCCTACGGGCTGGTCTTGCTCGTGCTCTCCGTGTACGGGTCGCACCGGTACTTCATGGCGTACCTGTACTTCCGTCACAAGTACAACGTCCCGGTCCCCCGGCGCCGCTTCGAGGCGCTGCCCCGGGTCACGGTGCAGCTGCCCGTCTTCAACGAGATGCACGTCGTGGAGCGGCTCATCGCGGCGGTCTGCGAGCTCGACTACCCCCGGGAGCTGCTCGAGATCCAGGTCCTCGACGACTCGACCGACGAGACCACGCTCATCTCCCGCAAGGCGGTGGAGGCCTGGCGCTCGAAGGGGCTCGACATCCACTACATCCACCGGACGAACCGGCAGGGCTTCAAGGCGGGGGCGCTCGAGCACGGGCTCACCACCGCCACCGGCGAGTTCGTGGCCGTCTTCGACGCCGACTTCGTGCCGCCCCGGGACTTCCTCCGCCGCACGGTCCACTACTTCACCGACGACGGCGTGGGCATGGTCCAGGTCCGCTGGGAGCACCTGAACCGCCGCTTCTCCCCCCTCACCGAGGTGCAGAGCATCCTGCTCGACGGCCACTTCGTCATCGAGCACACCGCGCGCAACCGGTCCGGGCGCTTCTTCAACTTCAACGGAACCGCCGGCATCTGGCGGCGCACCACCATCGCGTCCGCCGGCGGGTGGCAGCACGACACGCTCACCGAGGACCTCGACCTCTCCTACCGGGCCCAGCTCGCGGGCTGGAAGTTCCTCTACCTCCCCGAGGTGGTCGCGCCGGCGGAGATCCCGGTGGAGATGAGCGCCTTCAAGAGCCAGCAGCACCGCTGGGCCAAGGGCTCGATCCAGACGGCGATGAAGCTGCTCCCCCGCATCGTGAAGAGCGACCTGCCGTACGCGGTGAAGAAGGAGGCCTTCTTCCACCTCACCGCCAACGTCGCCTACCTGCTCATGATCCCGCTCGCCATCCTCATGCCCATCACGGTGGTGGTGCGGGTGAGCCACGGCTGGATCGAGGTGCTGCTGCTCGACCTGCCGTTCTTCGCGGCGGCCACCATGAGCGTGCTCGTCTTCTACGTGGCGAGCCAGCGCGAGATCCAGGCCACCACCTGGCAGCGGGTGAAGTACCTCCCCTACCTCATGGCGCTCGGCATCGGCCTCTCGGTGAACCAGGCCCGCGCCGTGGTCGAGGCGCTGCTCGGCCACCAGACCGGCTTCACCCGCACCCCGAAGAGCGGCGTGCAGGGCGGGGCCAACCCGGCGCCGAAGCGACGCTACCGCGTGGCGGTGAGCCTCCAGCCGCTCCTCGAGCTGGCGCTGGCGGCGTACTTCACGCTGGCCGTGGTCTGGACCATCGACCGCGGCGTCTGGTACTCGCTGCCCTTCCTCGTCCTCTTCCAGGCCGGGTTCGGCTACGTGGGGATCATGAGCACCGTCGAGGCGTTCCGGGACTTCTGGAGCCGCCTCGCGCCCGCGCCGCAGCAGGTGGCCGACGCCGAGTGACCCGCGGCCGCCCCGGCGGCCCGGGCGTCCCCCTCCGCCCCGCGGGGGCCCCTACAGGATCTTCTCGTGGAGCGTGTCGCCGGCGGCGAGCCGCTCCACCGGTGCGAAGCCGATCCGCTCCCAGAAGGCCCGGGCACCGGTGTTCTCGCCGGTCACCGAGAGGCGCAGCGCCTGGAATCCGTCGCTCCGCAGGGCGACCTCGAGCCCGTGGGCGGCCTCGCGGCCGAGCCCCCGGCCGTGCAGCGACTCGCGGAGGAGGAGCAGGCGGACGTGCGCCGCGCCCGGCTCGGGCCAGTGCAGCTGCAGGTCGAGGAGGCCCACCGCCGCGCCTCCCGCCCCGGGCCAGAGGAGCAGCAGGCGCCGGTCGGCGTCGGCGTCGGCGTCGGCGAGGAGGTCGGCGCCGGCGCGGGGATCTGCCGGGGCCCCGTCCACGAGCTCGTGGTAGCCGGGCGCGCCGTCCAGGACCGCCTGGACGGCCTCCTCGTCCCCGGGAGCGGCGAGACGCGCCAGGAGCCGCTCGGTGCGGAAGGAGGTCACGCCCTCGCCCCGGGGGGGCGTCCGCCGCCGATCCAGGCGAGGAGGGCCGGCGCCGCGCCCTCCAGGGTCGGGAGGACGCCGTCGGCGCCCGCGTCCCGGAGCTCGTCCGCGCCATGGCGGCCGGTGGCGACCCCCAGCACGGGGACCCCGTGGGCCCGCGCCGCCGAGACGTCGCGCGGCGTGTCGCCCACGACGAGGGCGTCCTCGGGCCGGAGCGGCTCCCCGAACCGGCTCGCGCCGCGGTCGAGCGCGGCCCGGACGAGGAGCTCGCGCGCCTCGCCGTCGTGGGCGAAGCCGGCGATCGCGTCCGGCCCCCACTCGAAGAAGCGGTCGATCCCGCCCCGGGCGAGCTTGAGCCGGGCCCCCTCGGCCACGTTCCCGGTGCAGAGCCCGACGTCGGCGCCGGCGTCGGCGAGCGCGCCGAGCACCTCCTCGACCCCGGGCAGCACGCGGAAGCCGGGTCCGCGGATCTCCTCGCGCAGCGCCTCCACGTATCCGGCCAGGATCCGGTCGCAGAGCGTGTCCTCGAAGGGCTGGCCGAGGGAGACCAACACCTCGCGCACGATGAGCCGGTCGGTCATGCCGTCGAGCCGCAGGCCGGAGAGCGCGTGCTCCACCTGGCCGAAGGCCCCGGCCAGCACCCGCTCGAGCGAGCGCCGTCCGGCGCCGGCGGCGTGGACGAGCGTGCCGTCGACGTCGAAGAGGACGACGCGCCGGCGTCCTCGGCCGGGGCTAGTCGAAGAGGGCATCCACGAACTCCGTCGGGTCGAACGGCCGCAGGTCGGCCACCTTCTCGCCCACCCCGACGTAGCGGACCGGGATGCCGAGCTCGTCGGAGATGCCGATCACGACGCCGCCCTTGGCGGTGCCGTCGAGCTTGGTGAGCGCGATGCCGGTGACGCCGAGGGCCTCGTGGAACTGGCGCGCCTGGGCGATGGCGTTCTGGCCGTTCGTGGCGTCGAGGACGAGCAGCACGTCGTGGGGGGCGCCCGGCATCGCCTTGTCGACGACCCGCTTCACCTTCTTCAGCTCCTCCATGAGCGGCACCTTGGTGTGCAGGCGGCCGGCGGTGTCGAGCAGCACCACGTCGATCTTCTCGTCGACGCCGCGCTTCACCGCCTCGAAGCAGACGCTGGCCGGGTCGGCGCCGTCCTTGCCGCGGACCACCGGGGCGCCCACGCGATCGGCCCAGACCTCGAGCTGCTCGCCGGCGGCGGCGCGGAAGGTGTCGCCGGCCCCGAGCAGCACCCGCAGCCCGGACTGGCCGAGCTTGGCGGCGAGCTTGCCCACCGTGGTGGTCTTGCCGGAGCCGTTCACCCCCACCACCATGACGACCCAGGGACGCGCCTCGCCCACGGCGAGCGCACGGCTGGCTCCGTCCGGCCTGCCGAGCGACACGATCCGCGCGATCTCCTGGCGGAGCGCCGCCTTGAGCTTCGCGGGGTCGTCGAGCTCCCGCTTCTTGACGCGCTCCCGGGCGCTCTCGAGCAGGGCTGTGGCCGTCTTCACGCCGATGTCGGCGGTGAAGAGGATCTCCTCCATCTCGGCGAGGGTCGACTCGTCGACCTGGCGCCCGCCGCCGAAGAGCCCCTGGAGGCGCGCCATGAAGCCGCCGCGGGTCTTCTCGAGCCCGGCGGCGAGCGTGCGCCCCGCCTCGGCCTCGGCGCGGCGCCGCTTCTCCTCCTCCTCGCG
>JBAVCR010000138.1:0-2055 GCA_049586815.1 Anaeromyxobacteraceae bacterium | reverse complement strand
GGTCCGGCTCCTGCTCTTCCTGCTGCTCCTCGCCGTCTGCTGGCCGCTCGCGATCCTGGCGCTCTTCCTCTGGCCGGTCGTATGGCTCCTCTCGATCCCCTTCCGGCTCGTGGGGATCGCGGTCGAGGGCGTCTTCGCGCTCGTCAGGGCGGTGTTCCTGCTGCCGGCGCGGGTGCTGGGCGGCGGGCGGGCCTGACGGCCCGGGTGCTTACCCGGCCCCCGGATACCTCTCCTCCGGCGACACGTCGGGCTTCGGCCCCCACCTCTGCGGCACCCTTCGGAGCTTCGCCGGGTCGTACCCGGCATCCTTCACGATGCCCTCGAGCCGCGCCCAGTCGGCGTCCGACACCTCCGGCGTCCGCGCCATCACCCACACGTAGTCGCGGGCGCTCCGGCCGATGACGGTCTCGCGGTACTCCGGGTCCACGTGGACGACCAGGTACTCGAAGCGGAACGGCCCCTGCCACCAGTAGAACTTCATGCCCCACCGGGCCGGGTCCTCCTCGCTCACGTACCCCGTGGGGCGCATCTCCTCGATGGCCGCGTCGAAGCCGCCCCGGCGGAACTTGAAGGTGGTGTCGACCACGTCCTTCGTCCCCTCGCGAAGGGCGTAAGTCTCGACCGCGTTCCAGGCATCCTTCTCCTGCGGCGCGGGGATGTGGGCGAGCACGTACCAGTCGCCCATGAACCGGGGGAGGTCGACGTTGGTGGCGGTCTTCATGGGCACGGAGGCGCAGGCGGAGAGGGTGGCGAGGGCGAGGGCCGGGATGCCGGCGAGGAGGCGCGAGTGCATGGCTCATCGATAGCGGGCCCTCGGCACGCCCGCCATCAGCCACCTGTCCCGGCTTTGTCCGGCGGCCGCACCAGGACGGGCAGCGCCGTCGCCACCAGCAGCATCCCCGCAGTCACCGGCAGCGCCCCCGCGAACGACCCCGTCCTGTCCTTCACGAGCGCCACGAACACCGGCCCCGCCACCCCGGCGAGGCTCCAGGCGAGCAGCACCCACCCGTAGTTCACGCCCAGGTTCCGGGTGCCGAACCAGTCGGCGACGAGCGACGGCATCACGCCGAAGCCGCCCCCGTAGCAGAGCAGCACGAGCGCGAAGAGCGCGGCCACCCCCCACAGGGCGTGCACGCGCCCCACGACGAGGAAGACCGCCACCTGCAGGAGGTAGAGGAGCGCGAAGGCGGCGCGCCGGCCGATGCGGTCGGACACGGCGCCCCAGAGGAAGCGCCCGAGCGCGTTCGCGAGCGCGATGGTCCCGTAGACCGCCGCCGCGACCGCCGGCGCCGCCCCGGTGAGCTCCCGCATGATGGGCACGGCGTTCGAGATGAAGAGGATGCCCGCGGTCACGTTGAGGAAGAGCATCGCGAAGGCGGCCCAGAACTGGGGCGTGCGCCCCATCTCTCCCGGGGTGAAGTCGCCGCCCGCCGGTCCCGTCGGCGCCGCTCCCGCCGCTGCCCTCGCCCCGGAGGCCGGGGGCGGGGAGGGCGGGTTCCGGAGCAAGAGCGCGCCGGCGCCCCCCACGATCGCGAACGCCGCGCCCGACAGGGTGAAGGCCCGCATGATCGCCGGCCCCGACGCGGCCGACGGCGCCCCCGAGAAGGCCGGCAGCGCCCGGAGCAGGTGGGCATACCCGAAGGCGCCGAGACCGAAGCCTCCCACCACGAGGCCGCTGCCGAGCCCCCGCCGATCCGGGAACCACTTCGTCACCGCCGCCACCGGCGTCACGTAGCCGAGGCCAAGCCCGAGGCCGCCCACGACCCCGTAGGTCGCCACCAGCCACGGCGCCCCGAGGGCCGCCGTCCCCAGCCCCGCCGCCAGGTTTCCGAGCCCCCAGAGCGCCGCTCCGGTGATCGCCACCGGGCGAGGGCCGACCCGGTCCTGCCATCGGCCGCCGATGACCGCGCCAACGCCCAGGAAGAAGATGGCCACCGAGAAGGGCGCCGTGGCCTGGGTGCTCGTCCACCCGAAGGCCGCCTGCAGGGGCTGGGTGTAGACGCTCCAGGCGTAGACCGTCCCCAGGCAGGCCATGAGGGCGACGCCGCCCGCGGC
>JBAVCR010000137.1:0-5074 GCA_049586815.1 Anaeromyxobacteraceae bacterium | reverse complement strand
GCCTCGGCCTCTCGGTCGACCTCTCCCGGGCCCCGGCGCGCGGCACGCCGGGCTGGGAGGCGCTCCTCTTCTCCGAGTCGGCGGGGAGGCTCCTCCTCGTGGCCCGGCCGGAACGTGTCGCGGAGCTCCTCGGCCGCCTCGCCGGCCTGCCCGCGGCCCGCGTCGGCGCCTTCGACGCGACCGGCCGCCTCCGCGTGGACGTCGGCGGCGCCGCGGTGATCGACGACGACGTGGCCGCGCTCGCGCGAGCCTGGAAGCGGGAAGGGGTGCAGCCGTGAAGCCGGTGCGCGTTCTCCTCCCCGTCGGGTTCGGCCTCAACTGCGAGGACGAGACGGCACAGGCTTTCCGCATGGTGGGCGCCGAGGTCGACCTCGTCCACCTCACCGACCTCTTCGCGCGGCGCCACCCGCGCCGCATCGCCGACTACCAGGTGCTCGCCATGGTGGGCGGCTTCGCCTACGGCGACCACGTGGCCGGCGGGCTCGTGCTCGCCACCCGCATCCGCGCCCACCTGAAGGACGACCTGGCAGACTTCCTCTCGGTGGGCGGGCGGGTGCTCGGCATCTGCAACGGCTTCCAGACGCTCACCCGGCTCGGGCTCCTGCCGGGCCCCGCCACGGGCGCCCCCGACTTCGTCCCCCGCGCGACCCTCACCAACAACGAGCGGCTCGGCTACCGGGATGCCTGGGTCCGGGTGGCGCCCGACCCGCGCAGCACGTCGGTCTGGACCCGGGGGCTGTCCGCCGTCGACCTCCCGTCCCGGCACGGGGAGGGGCGGTTCGTGGCCGAGTCGGACGGCGCGCTCGCGCGGCTCGACGCAGCGGGGCAACTGCCGTTCCGGTACGTCGATGTCGAGGGCCGGGTCGCCGAGCGCTGGCCGGAGAACCCGAACGGCTCCGCCCTGGGCGTGGCCGGGGTCTGCGACGCCACCGGCCGCATCCTCGGGCTCATGCCCCACCCGGACGCCTTCCTCTATCCATGGCACCATCCCGACTGGGCGCGCCGCCGCAGGGAGATCGAGGCGCGCGAGGCGGGAGGGCTCGCCCTCTTCCGGGCGGGCGTCGAGGGCAGCTAGATGTCGCGCCCCGGACGTCTGCTGCTCCTCGTACCGACCCAGAGCTACCGGGCCGACGACTTCCTCGCCGCGGCGCGGAAGCTCGGGGTCGAGGTGGTGGTGGGCACCGACAGGTGCCACCGCATCGAGGACACCTTCGGGCCCAGGGAGGGGATCCTCTCCATCGACTACCGGAAACCGGAGGAGGCCGCGGACGAGATCGCGGGGGAGGCCGCCCGTCGCCCGATCGCCGGCGTGGTGCCCGCCGACGACGCCACGGCGGTCATCGCGGCGCTCGCCGCGGAGAGGCTCGGCTTCCCGCGCAACCCGCCCGTGGCGGCCCGCCGCACGGCCAACAAGCTCGCGCAGCGGGAGGCGCTCGCCGCCGCGGGCCTCCCGGTCCCGGGGTTCCGGGACTTCCCCCTGGACGGAGGGCCCGAGGGTCCGGCCGCCTCGGTCCGCTATCCGTGCGTGCTGAAGCCGCTCGGCCTCTCCGGGAGCCGCGGGGTGATCCGCGCCGACGACCCGGCCTCGTTCGCCGCCGCCTGGCGGCGGATCGCGTCCATCCTGTCCGCGGCGCGGAGCGAGCGGAAGCCGCGGGAGGAGGGGAAGGGGAGCCGGATCCTGGTCGAGGATTTCGTGCCCGGGGCGGAGGTGGCGCTGGAGGGGCTCCTCCGCGGGGGGACGCTCGAGGTGCTGGCCCTCTTCGACAAGCCCGACCCGCTCGACGGCCCCTACTTCGAGGAGACCCTCTACGTCACCCCGTCCCGCCACCCCGCCGCGATGCAGCGGCGGATCGAGGAGGTGGTGGCCGGGGCCGCCGCCGCGCTCGGGCTCCAGGAAGGGCCGGTCCACGCGGAGGCCCGGCTGGGGCCGTCGGGTCCGGTCGTGCTCGAGGTGGCCGCCCGGACCATCGGCGGCCTGTGCGCCCGCGCGCTCCGATTCGGCGCGGGCGCATCGCTCGAGGAGCTCGTCGTCGCCCACGCCATCGGCGCGCCGCTCGCCTCGCTCCGGCGCGAGGCCGGCGCGTCCGGCGTGATGATGATCCCCATCCCGGCGCGGGGAGTCCTCCACGGCGTGCAGGGACTCGCCGAGGCCCGGGCCGTCCCGGGAGTGGAGGACGTGGTGATCACGGCCCCGGAGGGGCGCGAGCTCCTGCCGCTGCCCGACGGGGACAGCTACGTCGGGTTCGCCTTCGCCCGTGGGGCCAGCCCGGAGCAGGTGGAGGCCGCGCTCCGGGCCGCGCACGGCCGGCTCTCCTTCGACGTGAGGCCGGCTTTGCCCACGATCCGGTGAATGCCGGTCCTGGTGGATCGTCCCCTCCCCCGAGGGAACGAAATGACCCGCATCCGCCTCGCCGCCCACTTCTTCCCGTTCGCCCCTCTGGACGGCGGTGCGGAGGTCAGCGCTCCCGGAGCGGGGCCAACTGCCCCGCGGTGGGTTCCGCTCAGCAGAACCAGCTCTCGGTGAGGCGCGGCGATCCCGTCGTGGTGAAGGGGCGGGCCACGTGGACGTGGCCGCGCCCGGCCGCGGCGAAGGCCAGCGCACGCACCTCCGCGACCGTGGCGGCCGCATCCGCCCCGCGGGTCGCTCCCGCCTCGACCACCGCCGCGACGCGCGCCTGGAGCGCGTCCATCCGCGGGTCGGGGTGGCGCCAGCGCCAGCCCAGGATCGCCGGGTCGAACCCCTCGAGCGCGAGGTCGGGCTCGCGCTCCAGGAGGGAACCCGCCGGCACGAGCAGGCGGAGCGAGAGCTGGACCGGGTCGAGGCGGGCCATCCATCCGCGGTCGTCGAAGGTCTCGAGCAGGTCCAGGTAGCCGTCGAGGGTCTCCCACGGGGTGAAGGGCACCAGCGTGGGGCGGAGCGGCAGCGACGCCCGCTCGCAGGCCTCGAAGGCGCGGAAGACGTCCTGCCGGACGTGGCCCTTGGCGAGCCGGGTGAGCACCTCGTCGGAGAGCGACTCCACGGCCGAGACCGCGAAGACGGCGCCGCTCGCCACGAGGTCCGGGAGGAGCCCGGCGTGCCGGACCAGGTGCTCCACCTTTGCGGTGAAGTCGAAGGTCACGCTGGGGAACGCCCGGTGGAGCTCCCGGGCGATGCGCAGGGCGTGGCCCGGCCCGTTCAGGAAGTCGGGGTCGCCGAAGGTGACATGGGTGGCGCCGGCCTCCACCTGCGCGGCCACGTCGGCGAGCACGGTCTCGGCGGGGATGGCGAAGAACCGCCCGCCGTAGACCGCCGGGATGGGACAGTGGCGGCAGAGGTGGAGGCACCCCCGCGTGGTCTCGGCGTATCCGGCCAGCCGCTCGCGGCCGTCGGGCTCGCGGAGCCGGGCGTAGCGGGAGAGCGGCGGGAGCCCGTCGCGCCAGGGGACCGGGTGGTCGAGCCGCGCGAGCGACGACGCGGAGGGTCCGCGCTGGACGAAGCGGGAGAGCTCCTCCCCTGCCTCCACGGCGCGGGCGAAGGCCACGAGCTCCTCCTCGCACTCGCCCCCCAGGACGGCGGCGGCGCCGGCCGCGACGAGGAGCGGTGCGGCGAGTGGCGCGTAGAGGCCGTGGAAGGCGAGGACCGCGGCGGGGTTCGCCGCCCGCACCCGCGCGGCGGCGTCGAGCCCCAGGCGAAGCGCGGTGTGCATCGGCACGGAGAAGGCGACCAGCCGGGCCCGGGCGACCCTGACCGGGTCGAGCGGCTCCACGGAGAGATCGAGCGCGGCCGGGCGGAAGCCGGCCCGCCGGAGGAAGGCGGCAGGGGAGGTGACGCCCTGCGGCGGATGCCCCAGCTCGTAGGTGGAGACGAGGAGGACCTCACCCTCGCCCCGCACGGCTACCCTTTGCGCGGCGGCGGGACGTAGTCGGGAGGCAGCGCCGCTCCCTCCCCGAAGAAGAACTGCTCGGCCTGCTGGAAGAGGATCTGGTTGGTCCGCGGGTCGCCCGGGGCGAGGCGGTACTCGTTCAGGATCATCTTGAAATGCTCGAGCCACATCTTCCAGGCCTCCTGGGAGATGGAATCGAAGATGCGCTGGCCGAGCTCGTTCGGGAAGGGCTTGAAGGCCATCCCGGGCAGCTCCTTGCCGAGCTTCTTGCACTGGACCATCCGAGCCATCGACGTCGCTCCCTTTCCGTTCGTGCCGGGCATCCCATAAGCGAGGCGCCCGCCGCTTTCACGACGGGCGCAGCGAAACCTGCCCGCCATCGTATCAGGCGATGAGGCTGGCGGGGCCGACGCCGAGGGCCTTGGCGAGCGACTCGAGCGTGTCGAGCGGCGGCGTGCGCTGCCCGCGCTCCAGCATGGAGATGTACGAGACGGAGAGGCCCGCCTTGCCCGCGAGCGTCTCCTGGGAGAGCTTGCGGCGGAGCCGCTCGGACTTCAGGTTCAGGGCGAACTTCTCGGCGAGGGAAGCGCTGCGACGGTTCTTGGAGGGGTTGGCCATGTCGGGGACTGCCTCGATTTCCACTGAAAGAGTGAGCGGGTCGGCAGTCGTCTAACATCGAGTGCAAGGGTCGTCGAGCGATTTGGATGGCCCGAAAGGGGCTACCCGGATGGAGGCCGGACGACGATGGCCTCGACCCACTGCCCTCGGCGGAGCCGGGAGGCGGGGGCGGGCAGCACCGCGAGCGCCTCCATCCCCACCACCGACGTCAGGTGGCCGCTCTGCTGGGTGCGCAGGCCTTCGACCCAAAGTGAATCGTCCCGGCGGCGCAGCCGGCAGCGCAGGTACACCTCGAGCCCGGCGGGCTTCTCCTCGGCGGCCGCGAGGCGCGCCCGGACCACGAGGCGTCCCGCCCCCGCCAGGCCGGCGAGCCTCCGCAGCGCCGGGCGGACGAAGAGCTCGAAGGTGACGAGCGAGCTGGCGGGATTGCCCGGCAGCCCGAAGACCGCCATCGGCCCCCACCTCCCGAACGCCACCGGCTTCCCCGGACGCATCGCGACCCGCCAGAAGTCCAGGCGGGCGCCCGACCCGGTCAGCCCGGCTCGCACGAGGTCGCGGTCGCCCACCGAGACCCCGCCGATGGAGACGAGCGC
>JBAVCR010000136.1:0-2715 GCA_049586815.1 Anaeromyxobacteraceae bacterium | reverse complement strand
CCCCCGCCCGGAGCCCGATGCGCGATCCGGTCTCGGCGGCGGCCCGATCGCTCACCGTGATCCACTCCCGGGCCGGCGGCTCCTCGAGGACCACGATGGCCGCCAGGATCTTGGCGAGCGAGGCCGGGGCGCGGGGGGCGTCGGGGGCGCGCGCCCAGAGGATCTCGCCCGCGACCGCCACGAGATAGGAGGCGGCCGCCTCCGGGAAGCGGTCCACGGGCTCCGCCGCGGCGACGAGGGCCGCGGCGGCAGCGGCGGCGAGGAGGATCATGGGAGCCCCGGCCTCGAGGACCGCGGGGAGCTAGAAGGGCAGGAGGCTCTTCACCGCCTTCTTGGCGGCGTCACCGGCTGCGTCCTCCGGCGTGGGCGCCGGCTTCTTCTTGCCCTTGTCGAGCAGGTCGGCCGCGTAGGAGGTGCAGAACGATCGGTAGCAGGTGGTGAGGTCGGTGTAGGTCCGTCCCGCGCACTCCCGCTGGGCCACCACCTTCGTCTGTGCCGGGCAGTTCCCGCCGATGAAGGAGAGCAGGTTCGGGGCGCCATCGGTGCAGCGGCGCTCCGCCTCCTGGCGTCCGGCGTCGGCACAGGCGTCGGCCTTCATCGCGTCGAGGTCCTTCCCGCAGACGGAGGACAGGTCCTTCGTGATGGAGGCCGGATACTGCGAGAGCCCGAGCACGCCGTCGCGCGTCGCCGCCTGCTTGCAGAAGGCCGTCCGGTCGGCCGGGGCCTTGCAGATGGCCCCGGGCCCGACGAAGAGCGAGATCGACGCCGACGCCGCTCCCTCCCGGCAGGCCTCGGCCACCTGGGCCGCGCCCTGGGCCTGGACGGCCGCGACCTGGCGCTTCATCTCCCCGGCGTCGCACTCCCCGCCCAGCTTGCGCCCCTTCATCTTCATGAGCATCTCGCCCTGGGAACCCCGCATCGTCATCTTGCCGTCGTATCCGTCGGGACCCTGGACGATCTCGCCCTCGCCGGTCATGGGCTCGTCGCCCGTGCAGGCCATCGACCAGCGCATGGTCTTCCCGTCGTTGCGGACGTTCGTGACCTTGCACTTGTCGTCCTTGCGTCCCGAGCCGGGCGGCTCGGTGAGCCCCTTCTTCGGGACGCAGACCTTGCTCGTCTGGGCCGGCATGGAGAAGCCGGCCATCTGCATCTCGACGGTCTGCTCCCACTGGACGCCGGGTTCGGTGGCGCCCTTCGGATCCGCGGCGAGCGCGAGGCAGGGAGAGGCGAGGAGCACGGCGAGGATGGCGGCTCGGGTCATGGCGTTCCCTCCGGTCGGGCAGCATCATAGGCGGTCACTCCCGACCACGCCGGCCCCTCGATCGGGCGACGCCACCCGTGATAGCCTATGTCTATCGAATCGTACGACACGATGTCTTGGACCTCCGGCCCCGCCTGCGGCATCTTCCTCCTCGAAAAGGAGGAACACCGCATGTACGCCTCTCCCAGCAGCCTGTCCGCAGACGCCCGCCGCGAGATCGCGGAGGCCCTGAACGCACGCCTCGCCGACGGCCTCGACCTGCACCAGCAGGTCAAGGTCGCCCACTGGAACGTGAAGGGACCCCTCTTCCCGTCCCTCCACCCCCTCTTCGAGCAGTTCGCGGTGGCGCTCGCCACCTTGAACGACCAGGTGGCCGAGCGCGCCGTCACGCTCGGCGGCGTGGCCATCGGGACGGTCCGCCAGGTCTCGGCCCGGTCGGCCCTCCCCGAGCTGCCCGACGGCGTGGTCCGCGGGCTCGACCTCGTCTCCCTGCTCGCCGACCGGATCGACGCCTACCTGGCCGGCCTGCGCACCACCCGCGACCTCGCCGACGACCTCGGGGACGGCGACACCGTCGACCTGCTCACCCAGGTCGTGACCGAGTTCGAGAAGAACGCCTGGTTCCTCCGCGCCACCGCAGAGGCGGCCTGACGTGAGGGTGAAGGAGGCCTTCGACGCGGCGGCGACGGGCTACGACGGGCTCCGGCGCCAGCTCATCCCCTGCTTCGACGACTTCTACGGGGCCGCCGTCGACCTCCTTCCCTTCCGGCGGGGCGCCGCACCCCGCATCCTCGACCTGGGGGCCGGCACAGGGCTCCTCGCCGCGATGCTGCTCGATCGCTGGCCCCGGGCGCGCCTCACCCTCGTCGACCTCTCGGGGGAGATGCTCGGGCAGGCCAGCCAGCGCTTCGCGGGCCGCGACGGGCAGGTCGCGATCCGCGTGGCCGACTACCTCGCCGACCCGCTCGGCGGTCCGTACGACGCCGTGGTCTCCGCCCTCTCCATCCACCACCTTCCCGACGCCGGGAAGCGGGCCCTGTTCCGGCGCGCCCTCGCCGCGCTCCGGCCCGGCGGCTGGTTCGTCGACGCCGACAACGTGCTCGCGCCCACCCCGGCGCTCGCCGCGAGGGACCGCGCCCTCTGGATCGCCAGGGTGCGGGAGAGCGGCATCGGCGCCACGGACCTGGACGCCGCGCTCCTCCGCACCCGGCTCGACGTGCTCGCCCCCCTCGCCGACCAGCTCGCCTGGCTGCGAGGGGCCGGCTTCGACGACGTGGACTGCCGGTACAAGTGGCTCCACTTCGCCGTCTTCTGCGGGCGGCGCCCGGCGGTCCGCCTCAGGCGTGGTGCTGGCGCGCGACGGCGGCCTTCGCGGCGGCCGCCCCGACGGTCGGCGCGACGCCCAGCTGGCGCATGAGGCCGAGCGCGTCCCACTGGGTCCAGCTCTCCACGAT
>JBAVCR010000135.1:0-7363 GCA_049586815.1 Anaeromyxobacteraceae bacterium | reverse complement strand
AGGAAGCTCCCCGCCCCGTGGGAGCATCCGCGCCCATGATCCCGGCCTCGACCCTCGCCCTGCTCGCGCTCCTCGCCTCCACCCCGGCCCCCGCCCCGGCGCGGGACTCCGGCCTGCCCTCGGAGATCCCCGCGGAGCTCCGGCCCACGAACGACGGCTTCGATCACGAGCGCCGCGAGGTGATGATCCCGATGCGGGACGGCGTCCGGCTCCACACGGTGATCCTGGTCCCGAAGGGTGCGAAGGGCGCTCCCATGCTGCTCACCCGCACGCCCTACGACGCCGACAAGCTGACGAGCCACGCGCGGAGCGCCCACCTCGAGCCGGTCCTGCAGGGCTACGACAACGTGAGCGACCTCGTCGTGGAGGGGGGCTACATCCGGGTGGTCCAGGACGTGCGCGGCAAGCACGGCTCGGAGGGGGACTACGTGATGACCCGCCCGCTTCGCGGGCCGCAGAACCCCACCGCGGTCGACCACGCCACCGACACCTGGGACACCATCGAATGGCTCGTGAAGAACGTCCCCGAATCGAACGGGCGGGTGGGCATCCTCGGCATCTCCTACGACGGGTTCCTCCCGCTCATGGCGCTCGTCGACCCGCACCCGGCGCTCCGCGTCGCCGTGCCCATGAACCCGATGGTGGACGGCTGGGTGGGCGACGACTGGTTCCACAACGGGGCCTTCCGCCTCATCAACATGCCGTACATCTACGACCAGGAGGGCACCCGCAAGTCGGAGGCGAAGTGGTGGTCCACGCACCGGGACGACTACGACGCCTACCTGGCGGGCGGCTCGGCGGGCGAGCTGGGGCGGCGACGGGGACTCGAGCAGATGGGCTTCTGGCGGAAGATCCTGGCCCACCCGTCCTACGACGCCTTCTGGCAGGAGCAGGCCATGGACCGGGTGCTCGCGGCGCGCCCGCTCACCGTCCCGGTCATGATCGTCCACGGCCTGTGGGATCAGGAGGACATCTACGGTTCGGTCGCGGCCTACCAGGCGCTCGAGCGGAAGGACGCGGCGAACGACCGGGTGTTCCTCGTCATGGGGCCGTGGTCGCACGGCCAGCAGATCGGCGACGGCAGCGCGCTCGGCGCGGTGAAGTTCCACGCCGACACGGGGCTCCAGTTCCGCCGCGACGTCCTGCGCCCCTTCCTCGACCAGTACCTGAAGGAGGGTGCGCCGCCCTCCGGCGTCGCGCCGGTGACGGCGTTCGAGACCGGGACCAACACCTGGAGGCGGCTCGCCGCCTGGCCCTCCGGCTGCGACGAGGGCTGCAAGACGCGCCCCACGCCGCTCTACCTCACCGCCGGGGGCAAGGCCGGCTTCTCGCCGCCGCGGGAGGGCGACGCGCCCTTCGAGGAGTGGATCTCCGACCCGGCGAAGCCGGTCCCGTACCGGTCGCGCCCGATGCGCCCCACCGACGACGGCGACGGCTCGAGCTGGGCCCGCTGGCTCGTGGACGACCAGCGCGACGCCGCCAGCCGGACCGACGTGGTCACCTTCGTCTCCGAGCCGCTCACCGCCCCGGTGAAGGTGGCCGGCCTGCCGCAGGTGAACCTCGTCGCCTCCACCTCCGGCACCGACGCGGACTGGGTGGTGAAGCTCGTCGACGTCTACCCCGACGAGGTGGCGAGCGACCCCGCGATGGGCGGCTACCAGCTCATGGTCTCGGCCGACGTCTTCCGCGGCCGCTACCGCGAGAGCCGGGAGAAGGCCTCGCCCATCCCGGCCGGCAAGCCCCTTCCGTACCGCTTCGATCTCCCCACCGTGAACCACGTCTTCCGGCCCGGCCACCGGATCATGGTGCAGGTGCAGTCGAGCTGGTTCCCGCTCTACGACCGCAATCCCCAGACCTTCGTCCCGAACGTCTTCTGGGCCCGGCCGGGCGACTACCGCAAGGCCACGCACCGCGTGCACCACGCCCCGGACCTCGCGAGCTCCGTGACGCTGCCGCTCGTCGTGGCCGAGTGATGCCCGGAGGAGGGCCCGCCCGCCCCGGTCAGGGTGGGCAGCCCAGTGCGGCCATGCCGAGCCGCGCCGGCTCCTTCACCTGCGCGGAGCCCTGCCCGTGCAGGACGGTCCGCCAGGTCGCGCAGGCGTCGGCCTTCCGGCCCAGGTTGGCCTGGACGGCGCCCAGGTGGTAGCGGGCCTCCTCGTCGCCGGGCTGGGCGCGCACCGCCTGCTCGAGCATGGGAACCGCGCCGGCGTCGTCGCCGCTCGCCATGCGGGCGAGGCCCACCACCCGGGCGGCGATCGCCGACCCGGGATTCCGGGCCAGGACCTCCCGGGCCTGGTCCTCCGCGAGGCCGGCCTCTCCCAGGTCCCAGAGCGCCAGGGCCAGCACCTCGCGGGGGGGGAGCGCGTCGGGGTCGAGCGTGGCGGCGCGCTCGAGCAGGTCGAGCGCCTCCGCGGGACGGCCCATGCGGACGAGGACGCTCCCCGCGTTGTGGAGGAGCTGCCCCTCGAGGATCGGCGCGTCCGGGGAGACCCGGGCGATCCCCGCCTGGAAGGCCTCGAGGGCGCCGGGCAGGTCACCGCGCCCCGCGAGCGTCCACCCGAGACCCAGCCGGGGACGCGCCTTGCCCGGCGACCTCGACACCGCGTCGGTCCAGTAGGCGAGCCCGGTCTCCCACACCGCGTTGCGCCGGTGGAGCGCGACCGCGAGCGCGAGCCAGGTCGCGCCCACGACGGCGGCCGCGACCCAGGCCCGACGCGGCGGGGCCACGGCCCGGTCGAGCGCCCACTCCCCGCCGAGGACGGCGGCGAGCAAGAGGCCGAACGAGGCCAGGTAGACCCGGTGCTCGACGAGCACGTCGGCGATGGGCACGAAGCTCGAGGTCGGCGCGAGCAGGAGGAAGAACCAGGCGATGCCGAAGGCGGCGGCGCGGGCGCCGGCCGCGCCGTCGTCCGCCCGGTCGCGGGAGCGCCACCCGAGCAGGACGGCGCCTCCGAGCATCGCGGCGAGGAGGAGCCCCGCGCCGAGCACCGCCGGCTCGGAGAGGCGCCGCGAGAGCGGGAAGCTCCAGTCCACGTTCTGTCCCGCCGGCCAGGCGAGGAGCCGCACGTAGGTGGCGACCGCGCGCCACTGGGTGAGGAAGTAGCTCCCCGGCTCCGAGCCGGGGACCGAGAAGCCGGCGTCTCCCCGCCCCTCGACGCTCCGGAGGATCCCCCGGACGAGCACCGCGTCCACCAGGGCGACGGGGAGGACGAGCGCGATCCTCCACCACCACGGCGACCTCCCCTGCCCCTTCCCCGCGGGCGGCACGACGAGGAGCAGGAGGAGGAAGGCCAGCGGCAGGGTGACGACGATCTGCTTCGCCCCCATCCCGAGCGTCGACAGGGCGAGGGCCCCCGCCCCCAGAGCGGCTCCCTTCCACCCCGGGCCGCGCCGATCGGCGAGGAGCAGGAGGAGCAACGCGGCCACGTAGAAGCCGGAGGCCAGCACCTCCGAGCGCTGGCTCACGTAGCTCACCGCCTGGCTCTGGAGGGGGTGGAGCGCGAAAACCCCGGCCACGACCAGGGCGACGCCGTCGACCCGGGCGCGGCCGGCGAGGCGCAGGACCACCCGGGCGAGAACGTAGACGAGGACCACCACGGCGAGGTGCAGGGCGAGGCTCGTCCGGTGGAAGGCGAACGGCGAGGGCCCGCCGGCGGAGCGGTCGAGGAGGAAGGTGAGCTCGGCGGTGGGACGCCCGCCGTGGAGGAGGGCCCGGGGGAAGTCGCCGAGCGCCGTGGCGAGGTCGACCCGGGGGGCGTCGCGCACCACCCGGATGTCGTCGAAGACGAACTCGCCCCCCAGCGCGCGGGCGTAGGCCAGGACCGCGAGGAGGAGCGGGACGAGGAGGGCGACGGTCCGGGAGAAGCGGCGTTCGCTCATGCGGCCGGCGCCCGGGGGCGCAGGCGTCCCACCTATACAACGGCGTGACGTTCCGGTGACGCCCCCGGCCGCCCGGGCGCTCCGCATGGGACGGTTTGCGCAGGCGCGGTTTTGGGCTACAAGCCCCGTGCGCGCCGGTAGAATGCGCGCCTTCGATTCCCGCGCAGCGGAGGTGGTTCCCACATGGTCGAGTTCGGCAAGAGGATCGTGTTCGTCGGTTACGGGGCGGTGGCGCAGTGCACGCTCCCCATCCTCATGAAGCACATGAAGGTCAGCCCGAAGAACGTGACGGTGCTGGACTTCGAGGACCGCAGGAAGGTGCTCGCCCCCTGGACGAAGAGGGGCGTGAAGTTCGTCCAGAAAAAGGTCACCCGCGAGAACATGGCCTCCCTGCTCGACAAGCACGTCGGGGAGGGCGACGTCCTCATCGACCTGGCCTGGAACATCGACGCCTGCGAGATCCTCCAGTGGTGCCACGACCACGGCGTGCTCTACGTGAACACGTCGGTCGAGGTGTGGGACCCGTACGAGGGCGCCGAGGACAAGCACCCCACCGAGCGCACCCTCTACTGGCGCCACATGAACATCCGGCGCATGACCGCGAAGTGGAAGGAGAAGGGTCCCACCGCGGTGCTCGAGCACGGCGCCAACCCCGGCCTCATCTCCCACTTCACCAAGCAGGGGCTCCTCGACATCGCGAAGCGCATGCTGAAGGACGGGAAGGTCGAGGGGAAGGCGGCCGAGGAGATCCGGCAGCTCATGAAGGACCAGACCTGGAACCAGCTCGCCATGAAGCTCGGCGTGAAGGTCATCCACGTCAGCGAGCGCGACACCCAGATCACCGACGTCCCCAAGCGGGTGAACGAGTTCGTCAACACCTGGAGCGTGGAGGGCTTCCGCGAGGAGGGCACCACCACCGCCGAGATGGGCTGGGGCACGCACGAGAAGGAGCTGCCGCCCTTCGCCGTCGAGCACGAGGACGGCCCCAGGAACCAGATCTGCCTGGCCCGCATGGGCATGAACACCTGGGTGGTCTCCTGGGTGCCGGACCACCACCGCATCCACGGCATGGTGGTGCGCCACGGCGAGGCCTTCACCATCAGCGACAAGCTGACGGTGTGGAAGGACGGCAAAGCCGTCTACCGCCCCACCGTGCACTACGCCTACTGCCCGAGCGACTCGGCCATCGCCTCCCTGCACGAGCTCCGCGGCAACGACTACCAGCTCCAGCCCACCTACCGGATCCTGAACGACGAGATCACGAGCGGGGCCGACATCCTGGGCGCGCTGCTCATGGGGCACCCCTACGACTCCTGGTGGACGGGCAGCGACCTCTCCATCGAGGAGTCGCGCCGGCTCGTCCCGCACCAGAACGCCACCACCATGCAGGTGGCCATCTCGGTGGTCGCCGCCACCCTCTGGATGGTGAAGAACCCGGACCGTGGCGTGGTGGTCCCCGACGACCTGCCGCACGAGTTCGTGCTGAAGGTCGCGAAGCCCTACCTGGGGAAGTTCATCTCCAAGGCCTCGGACTGGACGCCGCTCAAGCACTACACGAACGCCTTCCAGGGGCACAACAACCCGCAGGTCGACCTGTCCGACCCGTGGCAGTTCAAGAACTTCCTCATCACCGACGGCGACTAGCCGCGGCGGACGGGAGGGGCACATGATCTCCGCGAAGCGCCTGCAGCAGCTGGCCCGGCAGCACGGCACGCCGCTCTTCGTCGTCGACCACGACGAGCT
The DNA here is from genome assembly GCA_049586815.1 of Anaeromyxobacteraceae bacterium. GTDB lineage: Bacteria > Myxococcota > Myxococcia > Myxococcales > Anaeromyxobacteraceae > CAIOAK01. Next base: position 1,741 of record JBAVCR010000135.1, on the reverse strand, counting down.
GCGGAAGAACTACGCCACCTTCCGGAAGTACCTCCCTCGCGTGCAGGCCTACTACGCGGTGAAGGCCAACTCCGACCCGGCCATCGTGAAGACGCTCTTCGAGGCCGGGGCGAGCTTCGACGTGGCCTCCATGCCGGAGTTCATGATCGTCTACGAGCTCATCCGGGAGATGCCCGAGAAGGAACGGCAGGCCTGGATCTGGGACAAGATCATCTACGCCAATCCCATCAAGGCGAACGGGACGCTCCGGCAGCTCGACCGCTACAAGCCGCTCGTCACCTACGACAACCTCGAGGAGATCAGGAAGATCAAGAAGTACGCGCCGCGCGCGGGGCTCGCGCTGCGGCTCCAGGTCCCGAACACGGGCGCGATGGTGGAGCTCTCCTCCAAGTTCGGCGCCCCCTCGGGCGAGGCGGTGGACCTCATCCTGGCCGCGGAGAAGGAGGGGCTCACCGTGGAGGGCATCTCCTTCCACGTGGGCAGCCAGACCACCAACTTCGACAACTACGTGCAGGCGCTCAACCTCGCCGCCAACGTCTTCCGCGAGGCCAAGGCGCGGGGCGCCGGCAAGATGTTCCTCGTCGACATCGGCGGCGGGTTCCCGGCGCCGTACGACGACACCGTGAAGCCGTTCAAGGATCTCGCGAAGATCCTGAACCGGGAGCTCGACCGGCTCTTCCCGAAGGACGTCCAGATCCTGGCCGAGCCCGGGCGCTTCCTCGTGGCCACGGCCGGCACGGTCGTCTGCACCATCATCGGCAAGGCCGTGCGCGACGGGAAGCTCTGCTACTACGTCGACGACGGCGTCTACCACACCTTCTCCGGCGTCATCTTCGACCACTGCAAGTACCACTTCGACGCCTTCAAGAAGGGGCCGGTGGAGACCTGCTCGGTCTTCGGCCCGACCTGCGATGCCCTCGACGTGGTCTCCATGTCCGAGCGGCTGCCGGCCGACCTGAAGCTCGGCGACCTCGTGTACAGCCGGAACATCGGCGCCTACAGCCACGCCTCGTCGACCTCCTTCAACGGCTTCCCGCCGGCGAAGGTGGTCCACGTGAACCGCTAGGCTTCGCCAGGACGGGGCGCGGCGAATTCCTCCTGTTGGATCGGGCACTTCCGGACCCTCTGGGCGGGAGCGATCCGCTCGCCCGGAAGGAGTAGACTGAAGAAGCAGCCCCGCTCCTGCGTCCCACCAACCGGGTGACGCCATGAAGACCTTCCCTGCCGCCGTCGCGCTCGCCGTCGCGCTCGCCGTCTGCCCGTCGTTCCCGTTCGCCGACGACACGCCCCAGGGCGTCGAGCCCACCGAGCCGGCCCCCACCTGGATCCCGCCGCCGCCCACGACGGTCGACGAGTCCACCGGCGAGGAGGTCGTGGTGCAGCAGTCGGCTCCGGCCGGCCAGTGGGTCTTCACGAGCCAGTACGGCTGGGTCTGGATGCCCCACGGCACCTCGTTCACCTTCGTGCCGACCGGTGGGGGCACTCCCAACATGTACGTCTTCTGGCCGTCGGTGGGCTGGTCGTGGGTCATCGCACCGTGGGTGTGGGGCTGGGGTCCCATGCCCTGGTTCGGCTTCGCCGGCTGGGGCGGCTATCCCTGGTGGGGCTGGGGCTTCGGCACGTGGTACGGGTTCGCGCGCCCGTACGCCTACGCCGGCTGGTACGGCGGCGGCTGGTACGGAGGCGGACGCTGGCACGGCGTCGGACCCGGCTTCCCCGCCCCGCCGCGCCCCGGCGGACC
>JBAVCR010000134.1:0-7875 GCA_049586815.1 Anaeromyxobacteraceae bacterium | reverse complement strand
GGGAGAGGCACGCCTCGCCGAGGCGGTGCGCAGGACGGGGCCGGCCGCCTACACCGAGGAGCTCCGGGAGCTCCTCGTCCGGCTGCTTCCCGCACTCCGCGACGCCATCGCGCCCGTCGCATCGCTCGTCACCCTGGCCGCGACGCCCGCCCGCGTCGACGAGCACGGGATGGAGCCGGACATGCTCTCGCGGGCCCGCGCCGTCCTCGATTTCTTCCTCGACACCTGGTGGCGCGTGGACGTCCACGGCCTGTCGCTCCTCCCGGACGGCCCGGTCGTCCTGGTCGCGAATCACGGAGGAACGGGGCCCTGGGACGCCGCGGTGCTGCGCGCCCTGCTCGCCCGGCCGCCCGCGTCCCGCGAGCTGCGGCCGCTCCTCGACCCGCGCTCCCTCTCCACCCCCGTCCTGGGCGCGCTCCTCACCCGGCTCGGCGCCGCGCCTCTGCGGCCGGAGGTGGCGCTGTCCCTGCTCGCCCGGGGCGCCAGCATCGCCCTCTTCCCGGAGGGTCCGCGCGAGGAGCCCCGCCCCTGGTCGGACCGCTACCGCGTGACCCGGTTCGGGCGCGGCGGGTTCGCCCGCATCGCCGCCCTGGCGCGCGTGCCCATCGTCCCGTGCTCCATCGTCGGGAGCGAGGAAGCCGCCGCGCCCTTCGACCGGCGGGGGTGGCTGGCCGAGTCGCTTCGCCTGCCGCTCCTCGCGCTCGCTCCGACGCTTCCGCTGGCGGGGCTGCTCTCCTGGCTGCCCCTCCCGTCCCGGTGGTCCATCCGCTTCGGCGATCCGGTGGCGCCGCCTCCGGAGGACCAGGCGAACGACGCGGCGGCGATCGCGACGGCGGGGGAGCGCGTCCGCGCCGAGCTACAGCGCATGCTCGACGCCGACCTCGCCGGGCGCCGCTCCGTCTTCCTGTAGGGCCGCGGCGGGACGGGCGAGGCGGCCGGCGCGGACGTGCGCCGGCGGGGTGCGCAGGTCCCAGACGATCCCGAAGAGGGAGAGGGTGCGCAGGACGAGGTAGGAGACGTCGAGCTCCCACCAGAACCACCCCTGGTTCGCCGTGGAGGCGAAGAAGTGGTGGTTGTTGTGCCAGCCCTCGCCGAAGGTGAGGAGCGCGAGGAGCGGGTTGTTCCTGGAGTCGTCGGCGGTCGGGTAGCGCCGGGATCCGAGCACGTGGGCCACCGAGTTGATCGAGAAGGTCACGTGCCAGCAGACGACGACCGGCACGAAGAACCCCCAGAGCACGGCCGGCAGCCCGCCCGTCGCCGCGAGCAGGGCCACGAAGGCGATCGGCACGGCCACCCCGTAGCGGTCGAGCCAGACGAGCTCGGGATAGCGGGCCAGGTCCTTCACGCGCTCGGGCCGGGTCCGGTCGTAGCGCGCCGCGAGGATCCAGCCGACGTGGCTCCACCAGAACCCACGCTGCACCGGCGAATGGACGTCCTTCTCCCCGTCGGAATAGCGGTGGTGATCGCGGTGGTGCCCCGCCCACCAGAGCACGCCCTTCTGGACGGAGAGCGTCCCGAGCACGGCCAGGACGAACTGGAAGGCGCGACTCGTCCGGAAGGCCCGGTGCGAGAAGTAGCGGTGGAAGCCGGCGGTGATGCCGAACATGAGGAGCGCGTAGACGAAGGCGGCGAGCCCGATCCGCGCCCAGGTCGGCGGGACCAGGAACGGCGCGGCGATGGCCACGAGGTGGACCGCGAGGAAGGGGATCGACTTCACCCACTGCGGGCGGTCGAGGTCGGGTTCGATCGGGAGGGCGGGGGTCACCCCCCACTCCTATGGGGTCCATGTCACCGGGCGGTCACGGCCGATCGGGCGAAGGTGGCGCTTCCGGTGCGCCCCCCTTTGCGCTATCTTGCGTCCCCTCCCCCAGGCCCGAGGTTCTCCCGAGATGGCGCGTGCTTACATCGGCAACACCCCCTGCGAGGTCACCATCGACAAGGACCTCGGCGACAACTGGGCGGTCACCGTCCTGCCCCCGCCGGCGCCTCCGATCCCCGGCGCGGTGCGGCTCGTCCCGCTCGTCGTGAAGCTGCAGGGCGAGGACCGCGAGAAGTGCCTCGCGGGCGGCCTCGAGCTCCTGCAGAAGGCCGGGAAGATCGACCGCTTCGAGGTCTAGGTCCCGTCGGCGGGAAGTCCCTCGCAGCGCACCACGGCTCCGGGCGGAAGCGTGGCGAGGATCGCCCGCGCCGCGCCGTGGACGTGTGGCGCGTCGCGCCCCTCGACGGTGACCCGCACGCGGTGGTCGGCCGCGTCGAAGCGCGGGTAGCTCCCGATCTCCACGGACGGATGGGCCTCGGCCACCGCGGAGAGCGGCAGTGCCAGCTGGTCCTCGCCGAGGGAGAGGTAGAGGCTCACCAGGCGATAGGGTTCGCCGGAGAACAGGTGGGCGATGCGCTCGAACTGGTGGCGCAGGAACGACGGCACCCCGGGCAGCATCACCACCCGCGAGGCGACGAGCGTCGGGAACTCGGGATCCCCGAGCAGCTCCGTGCCCTCGGGAAGATCGGCCATGCGCAGCGCGGCCTCGGGGAGGGGCGCGCCGCGGTGGTGGCGGGCGTGCATCTCCCGCAGCACGCCTTCCATCGCCGGGTGGCGGCGCAGGGGGACCCCGAGCGCGCGGGCCACGGCCCCGAGCGTCACGTCGTCGTGGGTGGGTCCGACTCCCCCGCTCGTGAGCACGAAACCCACCCTCCGACGCTCGAGCAGCAGGGTCTCGACGATGGCGTCCACGCGGTCCGGTACGCAGTGCAGGGCCGTGAGTTCCACTCCCAGCTCGTGGAGGCGCCGCGCCAGGTACGGGCCGTTCTCGTCCTGCACCTTGGCCGAGAGCACCTCGTTGCCCACGATCACCACCGCGGCGGTGGGCGCGGTCACGGCAGGACCTTCTCCACGGCCCGCGCGATGTCGGCGGTCACGGCGTCGACCGGGCGCTCCCCGTCGAGGCGGGCGACCCGCTGCCCTTCCGCCTCGATGCGGGCGAGGGCGCGGCCGTACGCCCGGTGAACGCGCCGCTGGAAGGCGGGGACCTCGAAGATCTCCCGGTCCGGAGTGGCGGCGTACCTGCGCCCGAGCGCCACCGCGGGCCGGACGTCGAGGAAGAGCGTCAGGCCGGGTGGCGGCGCCCTCCCGTTGATGGCCGCCACCCAGTCGGCGTCGCCGGTGGCGACCGCCTGGTAGGCGAGGCTCGAGAGCACGTAGCGGTCGGAGACGACGTCCACCCCCTCCGCGAGGCGTGGCCGGATCTCGCTCTCCCAGTGGTCGAGCCGGTCGGCGGCGAAGAGAAGGGCCAGCGCGTGCGGGTCGAACGCCCCGCCGCCGGCGCCACGGAGACGCCCCGAGAGCACGTGGCGGACCTGCGTGCCGACGGGACCCCGCGACGGCTCCGCGGTGAGGTGGACCTTCCGTCCACGCCCGCCGAGCCAGGCGCCGAGCCGGGCCGCCTGCGTGGTCGTTCCCGCCCCGTCGAGCCCCTCGAGGACGAGGAAGAGTCCGCGCCTGCGGCTCATGGCTCGACCCCCAGGTGGCGGCGGATCTCCTTCAGCCGGGCGAAGTCCTGGTCCTCGACCTGCATGGCGAGGCGCGCCCTCCGGAAGGACCGGAACGTGAAGGCGCCGAGGACGATGGCGATCGAGAGCGCCGCGAGGAAGAGCAGCGGGTACTTCCCCGGCGGGCGGCCCGTCTTCGGCCCCCACCCCCAGCGGTCCCAGGCGAACTTGAGCGAGAGGGAGGTCGCGATGAAGAAGGCGAAGCCGCCGTAGGCGCCGCGGCGCACGTCGTCGATGGAGCGACGGATGGCGACCCGGCTGGCGAGCCGGTCGTGCTCGGCGCGGAGCGAGACCTCCTCGGCCGAGGGGTCGGGAGGCCGGCTGGACGTCTCGGACCCCACGCCTCAGGACCTCCCGAAACGGGACGCCACCGCGTCCTGGACGGCGGCGAGCGTGGCCGGGAGCTTCACGGGCGGGTTCCGGAGCTTCGGGGAGAGCCCAGGGAGCGTGCCCTCGTGGTAGCCCACCTTGAAGTCGGAGAACTTGAGGCCGTGGGCGGTCGAGATCACCACCACCCGATCGTGCGGCTTCACGACACCCCGGGCGGCGAGCTTCTCGAGCGCGGCGAGCGCAACGCCGGTGTGGGGGCAGGCGAACGCGCCGGAGAGGTCCGCACGGGCCGCGGCGTCGGCGAGCTCCTGCTCGCTCGCCTGCTCGACCAGGCCGTCGAGGGCCTCGATGGCGCGGAGCGCGCGCTTCGCCGAGACCGGTGCCCCGATCTGGATGGCGCTCGCGAGCGTGGTCCTGGCCGGGATCGGCTCGACCTCCACGTCGGCCCGGGCGCGGCCAGCCTTCTGCACGGCGCGGTAGAGCGGGTTCGCGTTCTCGGCCTGCGCCACCACGAGGCGGGGCAGCCGGTCGACGAGCCCGAGCCGCCGCATGAGCAGGAAGCCCTTGCCCAGGGCGCCGGCGTTGCCGAGGTTGCCGCCGGGGATGACCACCCAGTCGGGCACGGTCCAGCCGAGCTGCTGGGCCACCTCGACGGAGACGGTCTTCTGCCCCTCGATGCGCAGCGAGTTCATCGAGTTGGCGAGGTAGATGTCGGGGGTCCGGGAGAGCTCCTGGACCACCCGCATGCAGCCGTCGAAGTCGGTGTCGAGCTCCAGGACGAGCGCGCCGTTCGAGACCGGCTGGACGAGCTGCGCGGTCGAGACCTTCCCGCGCGGGAGCAGCACCACGGAGGGGATGCCGGAGGCCGCGCAGTAGGCGGCGAGCGCCGCGCTCGTGTCGCCCGTCGAGGCGCAGGCCACGGCGCGGATGGGAGCGCCGCGGGCCCGCATCTCCTTCACCGCCGAGACGAGCACGGTCATGCCCAGGTCCTTGAAGGACCCGGTGTGCGTGACCCCGCACTCCTTCAGCCACACCTCCCGGAGCCCGATCCCCTGGGCGTAGCGGTCGAGCCGGAGGAGGGGCGAGCCCCCCTCGTACATCGAGACCACGTTCTCGTCCGCGATCTGGGGGTAGACCCACTCCTTCTTTCCCCAGACCCCCGAGCCATGGGGCCAGGCGCCTCCCCGGAACCTCCCCTCGAAGAGGGCCTTCCACTCCGCGGCCGGGACCTTCGCGAGCGCGTCGACGTCGTGCTCGACCTCGAGCAGTCCCTCGCAGCGAGGGCAGCGGTAGACGACCTCGGTGAGGGGGGCGCGGAAGTCGCACCCCTCGGCGCAGCGGAACCACGCGGAGAACGGGGATGGGCGGGGCTGGGTCATGGCGCGGCGGCCCAATCTGCCGAAGCCCGGGGAGCTTGGCAAGCGTCCTGCCGGCGGCTCACCGGCTGGCCCGGACACCGCAGGAGGGACACTCCTCTCCCCTCACCGGCGTGCCGCAGTCCCGGCAGAGGACGACGGGGAGCGGACCCGCGGCCGCGGCGCCGTCCCGGGGGAGACGCATCCCGCAGTGGGCGCAGAACGCCTCGCCGGGAAAGGAGGGCGTCCGGCAGTACCGGCACGACGCTGCGGGTGGCGGGGCCGGGCCGTCGTCGGGGATCCCCTCGGCCTCCGTCGGCTGCAGGCCGTCGATCGCAGCCACCACCACCTGGACCGGGTCGAGGCCGGTCCGCTCCAACTCCGGGAGATCCCCCTCCACCGCCCCGGCCTCCGGGAGGCGCGTCGGCTCGAGCCCCTCCACCGGCTCCCCCGGGAGCGCCAGGCGCTCCTCCACCGGGAAGGGATGGCCGCAGACGTCGCAGGCATCCCCGGCGGGCTGGACGTTCTCGCAGAGGGTGCAGGAGGGCATGGCGGGATCATACCGCGCAGCAGGTCACGGGGTCGTGAGATGCGCTCTATCCCACCCGTGCGAGCGACAGGCGCGAGGCCCAGCGCCCGAGCGCCTCCCGCGTGGCCGCGTTCTCGGGGCGCCGGAGGTCCGGGTCCTCCTCGGCGAGGCGGAACGCCTCCTCGCGGGCCTCCCCCAGGATGGCCTCGTCCCGGTAGAGGTCGGCGACCTCGAAGACGGGCTGCCCCGCCTGGCGGGTGCCGAGCATCTCGCCCGGCCCCCGGATGCGGAGGTCGGCCCGCGCGATCTCGAAGCCGTCCTGGGTCCGCGCCATGGTGCGCAGTCGCTCCCGCGCGTCGGCGCCGGCCCGGGCGTGCTGCGCGACGAGCAGGCAGTGGCTGCGCGCCGAGCCCCGCCCCACCCGCCCGCGAAGCTGGTGGAGCTGGGAGAGACCGAAGCGCTCGGCGTGCTCCACGATCATGACGGTGGCGTTCGGCACGTCGACGCCCACCTCGATGACCGTGGTGGAGACGAGCACCCGGATCTCCCCCTCGCGGAAGCGGGCCATGACCGCCTCCTTCTCCGGCCCCTTCATCCGGCCGTGGAGGAGCCCGACCGCGTGGGGCGCGAAGACCCGGGAGAGCTCCTCCGCGCCCGAGGTTGCGTCGGCGAGGTCCGACTTCTCCGACTCCTCGACGAGCGGATAGACGACGTACACCTGCCGGCCGTCGTCGAGCTCGCGCCGGGCGAGGTCGTGGGCCTTCTTCCGCTGGCTCTCGCCGAAGACGCGGGTCTCGACCGGCGTCCTCCCGGGGGGGAGCTCGTCGATGAGGGACTGGTCGAGGTCGCCGTGGAAGGCGAGGGCGAGCGTGCGGGGGATCGGGGTCGCCGTCATGACGAGGACGTCGGGACGGGCTCCCTTCGCCATCAGCGTGGCCCGCTGCAGCACGCCGAAGCGGTGCTGCTCGTCCACGACCACGAACCCGAGCCGGGCGAAGTCCACCCCCTCCTCGAGGAGCGCGTGGGTCCCGACGGCGATGGACGCACGCCCGGTCCGCAGGGCCTCCCGCACCGCCGCCTGCTCCTTGCCCCGGGCCTGCGCCCCGACGAGCGCGAGCTCGATGCCCGAGCCGGCGAGCCAGCCGCGCATCGTGCGCGCGTGCTGCTCGGCCAGGATCTCGGTGGGGGCCATGATGGCGGCCTGGTGGCCCGAGCGCACCGCCAGCATCGCCGCCGCGAAGGCCACCGCGGTCTTGCCGCTCCCCACGTCGCCCTGCAGGAGCCGGTTCATGGGCTCCGGCCGCCCCATGTCCGAGGCGATCTCCCCGAAGGCGCGCTCCTGCGCGCGGGTGAAGCGGAACGGGACGAACGATCGCGCCGCCTCCCGGGCCGCCGGCGAGGCGTCGAAGGCGATCCCCCGTTCCCGGCGCACGCCCCGCCGCCGGAGCGCGAGGGCGAGCTGCAGGAAGAAGAGCTCGTCGAACACGAGCCTCCGGAAGGGCGGGGTCCCGCGCGCCTCCGCGGCGAGGAGGTCGGTCCCCTCCGGCGGGAAATGGGCCTGGGCGATGGCGTCGGCCCGGCCGAGCAGGTGGTGGCGCTCCCGGACTGCGAGGGGAAGCTCCTCGGGAACGAGTGGCGCGTACTCGTCCACGAGCCGCTTCATGAGCTTCCGGAGCGCGGGGTGCTGGTGGTCCGCCGGACCCGGATAGACGGGGACGATGCGCCCGAAGTTCGCGGAGTCACCCTCCCCGACCTTCTCCACCTCGGGCTGGGCCATCTGCCGGACGCCGCCGAAGCCCTCCGACACCTGGCCGGAGACGAGGATGGTCTCGCCCGGGACGAACTGCTTCTGCCTCCAGGGCGGTGCGTTGAAGAAGGTGAGCTCGAGGCGGCTCTGGCCGTCGGCCGTGCCCACCTTGAGCATGGGCTTGCCGTTCCGCATGCGCTGGCTGCGCACCGTGCGAACGGTGACGATGGCGATGCCGGCCTCGCCGGTCCGCAGCTCCCCGACCTTTCGCACGGACGTGCGGTCCTGCCAGGCGCGCGGGAGGAACTCGAGCGCCGCCTCCACCGTGAGGCGCCCCCGCTCCTCGAGGAGCGAGCGGGGCGCGGGGT
>JBAVCR010000133.1:0-1795 GCA_049586815.1 Anaeromyxobacteraceae bacterium | reverse complement strand
GAGCGGCTGCTCGGCGCGCGGACGGCGGGCGCCTTTCCGGCTCCGGGGCGCGGGCTTCGCGGCCGCGGCGCGGGCGGGACGGGACGGGGCCTTCCGGGTCTTCTTCTTCGAGGGGGCGATGGCGGGCCTCCGCGGAAATGGCCGACGCGGCCGAAGGGGGGAATCTAGCACGCGGCCGGGGCGGCCGCCGTGCGGTCAGGCCTTGGCCCCGCCCGGAACGCCCCCCTCCAGCTGGCGGGCGATGTCGGCGAGCTCGTCGGCCTCGATCACGTAGCGCTTCTTGCAGAACTCGCAGTCGATGACGACCTGGCGCTCGTGGGCCAGGACCTCGCGGATGCCCTGCGGCCCGAGCGCGGAGACCGCGTTCACCGCCCGCTCCCGGGTGCAGTTGCAGACGTAGGCGACCTCCCGGGTCTCGAGCACCTCCACGCCGTCCCCCACCACCGCGCGGGCGAGGGCCGCCCCGGCGCTTCCGGCCGCGAGCGCCTCGCGGAAGGCGCCGCCCGCGAGGCGCGCCCGGACGGCCTCGAGCGCCTCCAGGCTCCCCTCGGGCATCTTCTGCACCACGATCCCCGCCACCTTCCCGAGGGGCTCGCCCCCGTCCGGAAGGACGCGGACGTCGAGGGCGGTGGCGACCTGCTCGCTCGCGGTGAAGTAGCGGCGGAGGTTCTCGGTGAGGGTGCCCGGGACGAACTCCACCGATCCCCGGTAGAACTCCCCCTTGCCCAGGTCGCGGAGGACGGAGAGGGTCCCCGACCCGCCCAGCGCGGCCCGAGGCCCCACCGAAGGGTCGCCGGGGAAGTTCACGTCGGGGCGACGCACGCGCCCCCGGATGTTCCCCTCGGTGTCGGCGTCGACGAGGAGGCCGGACAGCGGACCGTCGACCTCGAGCGCGAGGTTCACCCGCGTCCGGTCCTTCTGGAGGGCGCCGAGGAGCAGGCCGGCGGCCAGCGACTCGCCGAAGATGACCGCGGCGGTGGGCGCGAGCCCGTGGAGCATGCGCGCCATGCGCGACAGGTCGGTGGCCTCGACCTGGATGATCCGCAGGCCGGCGGCGGGGACGAGCCCGCGGAGGAGGGCGTCCTTCACGGTCCCTCCGGGAGCGTCCCGAGGAACGCGAAGAGCCACTGGGGAAGGGCCACCTCGGGGTAGTCGAGCGCCGCGCCGTCGAGCTGGAGGACCGCGACGTCCGTGGCCGGGCAGGCGAACAGCCCGCGCCAGGTGTTGCCCGCCGCGGGCTGCAGGTCGAGCGAGCAGCCGCCTCCGGGCGTCCCGGAGATGCGGTCCTTCCCGAAGGTGAGGTCGAGGCGCGCGTTGCGCCACAGGCCCGAGACGGCGAAGCCCTCCGCCGCCCTCACGACCGTGAGCTCGACGCCCGCGCCCCGGATCCTCCCCTCGCCGACCTCGAGGAGCACGTTCTGGCCGGCCAGCGAGCCCGCCCAGCGCCCCTGGGTGTTGCGCGCGAGGCTCGTGTTCGGGCCGACCACGCGGTTCTTCCCGTAGGAGTTGGTGACGCCCGGGGAGCGGCCGAAGGAGGTGTAGACGTCTCCGTCGGGCCGGTAGCCGGACGCGACATCGACGCTCGTCGGCGCCTCTCCGTCCATCGCGACCGGGGACCCGCGGGGCGCCGACGCACAGGCGGAGAGCGCGAGGAGCAGGAACGCGAGCGGGCGGGGCATCGGGAGGACTTATCCCGCGCCCGGCCCGGTGTCACGCCGCCGTCAGCGGCTGCCGGAGCCGCGCTCGACGTGCGTCTCGACCGCGCCGCCGCCGCGCTGGCCACCGCCTCCCCCGC
>JBAVCR010000132.1:0-3610 GCA_049586815.1 Anaeromyxobacteraceae bacterium | reverse complement strand
GCCCGGTCCACCTCCCGCACCTGGCGCGACACCGGCGCGCCCGCGGGCCGGAGCGTCGCCGCGGGCAGCGCCTCGGCGAGGGACCAGCGCGGCACCACGGGAGAGCGGAGCTCGTGGAGCACGAGGTCGAGCCCTCCGGCGCGGAGTGGCGGCTCCATCCGATCCGAGCGGAGCGCGAGCTGCGTGGCGATCGCGCCGTCCGACCGCGGCGCGCCCGGGAGGGCGACGAGCCAGACCCGGCGCACGCCCGGGAGGTCCTCGGCCCCCGCGGCGTAGGACGGGAGCGCGAGCACCGGCAGGGCCACGTCCGGACGGCCCGGGATGCGGTCGGGAAGGAACTCCCGGGCCCGCTCGGCCCACGGGGGCGACAGCGCCACGGCGTCGCCGGGGCGCGCCTCCCGGGAGAGGACGGCGGCCACCGCCTTCCAGTCGGTGGTGGTGGGGAGCCGGCCGGGCAGCGTGGCCTGGAACCAGAGCCCCCAGAGCCCCGCCGCCGCGACGAGGAGGGCGAGGAGCGCCGCCCAGGCCACGGGGCGTGGAGGCCAGAGCGTGGCGCGCGCCTTGCGGCGGAGCTCGTGCCAGCCCGTCGGATCGGGGGGCGGCGGGGAGGGGAGCCGGTAGGACGGTCCGTGGGGGTCCGGACGCTCGTTCACGGACGGAGCATGCCGCTCGCGCGGCTCAGGTCTTCGCCAGGCGGATGCGCCGCTCGCTCTTGTCGCGGCAGAAGGCGTCGAGCTCGAACTCGGGGTCGTCGGGCAGGTTGGGCGACCAGGAGGGGTGCATGGCGCAGCGGGCGTCGTAGCAGTGGTGCAGGTCCCAGAGGTGGCCGATGAAGTGGATCGACTCGCGGGCCAGGCGCCGACGGAACACCTCGATGGAGGCCTCGGTCACGCCGCGCGGCTTGAAGCGGAAGGTGGAGACGAGAGCCCGCTCCCCCCCCTGGAGCGCGTAGCCCCAGGCCGGCGGCTCGCCCAGCGGCCCCTTCGGATTCGCGAGCTCCACCTCGACGACGTAGAGCACCTTGTCGTCGGCGTAGGCGCGCACGGGCGGGGCGTCCTCGAGGAGCTTCACGGCGTCGAAGCGACCGTCGTCCCGCTCGGCCTTGCGGGGCAGGGTGCGGTCGCCGAGGTGCTCGGTTCCCACGCCGAAGGAGCGGTACAGGGTCTTCGAGAGGAAGGCGATGTCTCCCTCGTCGTACGGGGCGAGCGTGACGATCCGGATCACTTCTTCTTCCCCTTGGCCGGCTTGGCCGGCTTCTTCGCCGGAGCGGCCTTATTGGCGGGAGCGGGCTTCTTCGCCGGCGAAGGCTTCTTCGGCGCCGCCTTCTTCGGCGGGGGCGGGGCCTTCTTCGCGGGCTCGGCCTTCTTCGCGACGGGCGGGGCCTTGGCGGGTGCGGCAGGCTTCGCGGGAGCGGCAGGTTTCACGGGCGGGGTCGCCTTCGCCGGCGCGGCTGCCTTCACGGGAGCGGCGGGCTTCGGGGGTGCGGCAGGTTTCGCGGGAGCGGCGGGCTTCGCGGGCGGGGTCGCCTTAGCAGGCGGCGCTCCCTTCACGGGCTTGGCGGGAACCGCGGCGACCTCCTCCGCGCCCTCCTCGGAGCCCTCGTCGGAACCCTTGGCCTCCGCGCCCTCCTCCTGCTCCTCCTGCTCGCCGTCGCTCTCGAGGGCACCGAGGTCGATGCCGAGGTCGGCGAGGCCCAGGTCGTCGTCGTCCTCGGAGGCGGCCGGCTTCTTGCGCTTCCAGGGAGGGCCCTTCAGCTCCACCGGCGTCGGCGGCGGCTTGAGCGGCAGCTTCACGCCCGCGGGGGGCATGAGCGCGAAGTCGACGTAGTCCTCGGCGATGACCTCCGCGACGCCGAGCGAGACCGAGATCTCGTTCACGAGCAGGTGGCGCGAGCTGTCGTAGAGCTCACGCTCCTTGGCGGGGAGCGGCCGGAGCCGGGCCAGCGAGTGGAGCCCCTTCACGACCTCGGCGACGCCGAGCACGCCGCCGGCGATGAGCCGCTCGACGTTGTCGCGGTGGCGCACCTTCCAGTCGAGCTCGGGATCGTCGTAGGAGGCGCCCAGGTAGTGGAAGACCCCCTCGATGTCGTCGGCGCTGGCGACGCGCCGCAGCCCGATGGTGGCGACCTTGCCGAGGGGCACGAGCACCGACGCGCCGTCCTCCTCGCGCGACATCTTCACGAACTCGAGCCGCTGGCCGGCGATGTCCTTCTGCTCGAGGCCCGTCACCCGGTAGACGCCCTGCTTCGGGTAGACGACGCGGTCGCCCGCCTTCAGGTCGGCCGACGTGGCGATGACGCCCCCGGTGGTGGGAAGCTCTTCCTTCTTCTCGTTGCTGCGCTCGCGCTTGCCCGGTCTCACGGCGCTCACCGTTACCACGCGCCCCGGGGGGCGGCAACGGCGGATCCCTCAGGGATCCCGGGCGGGTGGCAGGGGCAGGAAGGCGCTCGTGCGCCGGACGTAGGCCACGTAGTCGGGGCGGCGGCCGGCGATGTCCTTCTCGAGCAGCGACACGCCCGAGACCCGGACGAGGAGGAACGTCATGAGGGCGGGTCCGGCGAGGCACCACCAGGCCCCCGTCCCGGCCCCCACGAGCCCGAGCCCCCACCAGACCAGCGCGTCGCCGAAGTAGTTGGGGTGGCGGGTGTACCGCCAGAGGCCGCCCTGCATGACCCGGCCCCGGTTGGCCGGGTCGGCGAGGAACCGGGCGAGCTGCGCATCGCCGACCGCCTCGAAGCCGAGCCCCACCGCGAAGAGGGCCACGCCGGCGGCGTCGAGCGGGCCGAGCGGCCGGAGGTCGCCGAGGGCCGCCCCCACCGTGAGTGGAAGGGAGACCACGAGCAGGAGGGCGCCCTGGAGGAGGAAGACCGTGAAGAGGCTCACCAGCGGGAAGCGGTCTCCCCAGTTGGCCCGCATGGCCTGGTAGCGCCGGTCCTCCTCCTTCTTCTTCCTCCAGCGGGTGCCGATGTGGAAGGCGAGGCGGAGCCCCCAGACGGTGGTCAGGACCACGAGCAGCGTGGCCCGGGCCGACGGTGGGGAGACCCAGGCCGAGACGATGGCCGCGAGTGCGAAGCCCGGGCCCCAGAAGACGTCGGCGATGGACGCGTCCCGCAGGGGAAGCGAGAGCGCCCACACCACGACGAACCAGGCGGCGACGGCGAGGGCGGTGGTGGCGAGGACCGCGATCACGGCCGGCGCGCCCCCCCCGTCCAGAGCCGCCACGAGGACGCGAGCACGAAGGTGAGCCAGATGGGGCCGGCGACGGCGAGGAGCTTCGCCGCCTCCGCGGAGAAGGGCTGCCCGGCGACCGGTACCGAGGCGAGGCCGGCGACGAGCCCCAGGCCGCCCAGGACGCGCGAACCCTGCCGCCTGAGCTCCGTCCCGATCCCGAGGAGCCCCACGCCGAGGAGCAGGTTGAAGAGGGCGTCGAGGGAGAGCGTCACCCCGAGGAGGGCGCGGGCCGCCGGGCCGCACGCCCCCTCGCAGCCGGGCGCGAGGTGGCTCACGAGCACGATGGGAGTCACGCAGCCGGCGGCGTTCATGAGCGCGCCCACCACGACCGCGGAGGCGCCGGTGCGGGCGAGGGGCGACCCGAGGTGGCGCCCCAGCCC
>JBAVCR010000131.1:0-2068 GCA_049586815.1 Anaeromyxobacteraceae bacterium | reverse complement strand
CCTCTGCTTCGCACGACCCAGGGGGGCGGGGCCCCACCTCGGAGAGCTGCTCCGAGAGGCGGCGGCGCTCGTCGGCGGCAAGGGGGGCGGCGCGCCCGACCTCGCCCAGGGGAGTGGCCCGTCGCGGGAGCGGCTCGACGAGGCGCTCGCTGCAGCCGCCGCGCGTCTGCCGGTAGGATGAGCAGGTGAGCTTCGACCTCGGCGATCCGGCGCGCTGGCGCGACACGCTTCCCTCGAGACAGCCGGCCTCGAGCGAGGTGGCGGCCGGAGCCGTGTCGGGCGTCACCGCCGGCCTGCTCGCCTGGGGAGTCGCCACCGCCTTCCTTCCCGGCGAGACGGGCGCGCTCCACACGCTGCGGCTCGTCGCCGCCACCCTCTTCGGGAAGGCCGCGCTCGCCCCGGACAACGTGGGCATCCCGGTCCTCGCCGGCGCGATGCTGGCCGGCTTCGCCTCGGTCACCTACGGGCTCGTCTTCGTCTCCATCCTCCGGCCCGCCGCGCCGCTCGGGCGGGCCATCGCCGTGGGGGCGATCTACGGGGCGGTGCTCTACGTGCCGGCCTGGCAGGGGTTCGTGCACCTCTTCGACCCGCTGCTGTACGAGGCGGGCCTGGGACGATGGCCCATGGTCCTCGCGCTCCACGTCCTCTACGGGGCCGCCCTCGGCTTCCAGGTCCCGTTCCTGCGGAAGGTGCTGCCCTGACCTCCGGGCCGGCCCGGCGTAACCGAGGCTAGCCCCGCGGACGAGCCCGGAGCGAGGCCAGCGTTGCGCCCCATCCGCCCGCGTCCTCGCCGGCCGTGCGGAAGGAGTCCACGAGCGGGTGGCGGCGCAGCGTCGCCTCCACGGTGCGCCGCAACGAGCCCGTGCCCTTCCCGTGGACGATTCGGACCTCCGTGATCCCCGCCTCGGCGCAGGCGTCGAGGTAGTCGGCCACGAGGTCGGACGCGTCGGAGGGATGGAAGGCGTGGAGGTCGAGGACGCCGTCGACGGGAAGCCGGTGGGGCACGGGCCGATGATAGACTGCGCCGATGCGATCCGCCCGCGTGCTCGCCGCGCTCCTCTCCCTCTCGCTCGCCGCGCCAGCCCTGGGGCAGGAGCAGCCGCAGCTCACCCCGCTCAGCTACGACTGGACCGTCGACGGCATCGTCACCGGCGCCACCGCCGCCGCCGTCGTCACGCTCCAGCTCATGAAGAACCAGCTCGCCCCGCTCGAGTGCAAGTGGTGCACGCCGGGATCGATCGACGGCGACCTGGCCCGCTCGCTCGCCTGGTCGAACCCCAAGACGGCGAACACGATCTCCGACGTGATGCAGTTCCTCCTGCCCATCGGGGCCATCGGCTACGGGGTGCTGCAGGGCTACCGGCTGGGGGATCCCACGGCCGGGTGGTCGAGCGCGCTGCTCATCACCGAGGCCACGAGCATCGCGCTCCTCGCCAACGTCATCGTGAAGTACGCGGTGGGGCGCGCGCGCCCATACGTCTGGATGGGCCAGCCCGGGCTCTACGGCGACCCCCGGGACGAGAACCTGTCCTTCTTCTCCGGCCACACCACGCTCGCCTTCGCGGTCGCCGTATCGGCCGGCACGCTCTTCCTCATGCAGGGGATGCCCGGGGCCGGCTGGGTCCTCGGCGGCGGGCTCGCGCTCGCCGCCTTCACCGGCTACCTGCGCATGGGGGCCGAGCAGCACTACCTCACCGACGTCCTGACGGGCGCCGCGGTGGGGAGCCTCGTCGGGTGGGCGGTCCCGTACCTCTTCCACCGTCCGCGCAAGCCGGGGGAGGCGCCGCAGCCGGGCGCGCTCATCCCGTCGCCGGGCGGGATCGCCATCGCCTGGTAGCGCTCGACCGACACCTGGAGCGGCTGGCGGAGCTCCTCGCCGCCGAGCGGGAAGAGGAGAAGGCGCGCCTCGCCGACGCGGCCTCGCGCCTCTCCGTCTCCGAGCGGGAGTCGCGGGGGATTGCGCTCGCCGACGTGGAGGCGGAGGAGGAGTCGGTGCTCGCCGGGCGGGCTCTCGTGACCTACGCGCGCCCCGGACGGCCGCTCCCCGGGTCGCGCATCGGCGTGGGGG
>JBAVCR010000130.1:0-5957 GCA_049586815.1 Anaeromyxobacteraceae bacterium | reverse complement strand
TCGCCGGGGAGTGCGCCGCGGCCCTCAGGGGGCCTTCGGCTCCGGCGGCCCGAGGTAGCCGCAGCGCCAGAGCCGGAAGGTCGTGACCCGCTTGCCGGCCCGCTTCACCTCGAGCGGGGGGAGCGGCACGAGCGGCGCGCAGCGCTCGGTGCGGGACACGCACCATCCCGAGTCGCGGTCGTCGAGGACGACGAGCACCTCGCGGCCGACGAGCTCGCGCGGGGATCGCCAGAAGTCGTAGGCGAGCCCCGGCTCGCCGAAGGCGTTCGAGGACCAGGTCTCCGGGCGGCCGGGCAGGTTCCAGGCGAGCGTGCTCGCCGTCCGGTAGAAGCAGCCCACCACGGGCAGGTCGCCCCCCGCGGCCTTGCGCTCGGCCTCCACCCGCGCCGCGAGGTCCCTCCACCCGGCGGTGGTGTCGTCGCGGGCCGGGAAGGGGAGCGCCGGCCAGACCGGCATGAGCGTGAGGTAGAGCGTGCCGAGGAGGGCGACCGCCACCGAGGCGATGGCGACGCCCCGGAAGCGCGCCGGGCGCTCCACGTAGATGGCCACCGCGGCGATGAGGGCGGTCGGGTAGACCGGCACCGCCCAGTTCATCTTCACCCAGTGGAAGGGGGAGACGACGATCCAGATCGCCATCATGGGCACGGAGAAGAGGGCGCAGAGGCGCATCGTCTCCTCGCGCCAGCGCCGCACCGAGACCACCATGGCGGCGAGGAGCACGAGGAAGAGGATGGGCGAGACCACGAGGGCCTGCAGGCCGAAGAAGCGCCCCACCAGGACCGGCTCGAGGTGCATCTCGTGGCCGCGCTTGCCGAACTGGAACCCGAAGCTCGCCCAGCCGTGGGTGGCGTTCCAGATCACCACCGGCGAGAAGACGAGGAGCGCGAGCGCCGCGCCGACCCACGGCCACGGCGTGCGGAGCATCCGGCGCCCTCGCGAATCGAGGACGAGCGCCGCCAGGATCTGCGGGAGGAGGAGGAGCCCGGTGTACTTCCCGAGCCCGGCCACGCCGGCGGCGAGGCCGGCGGCGAGGAGCCAGGCGGGCCGGTCGTCCTGCAGCGTCCGGACGGTGAAGTAGAAGGCGGCGATCCAGGCGGCCACCAGCGGGCCGTCGGGGGTGATGATGGTCTGACCCAGCGAGAAGAACGGGGTCACGAGCATCGTGGCGAGCGCGAGGAGCGCCGGCCGGCTCCCGATGAGCCGGCGCGCGGAGAGGAAGAAGAAGAGGCAGAAGACCGCCGACCAGGATGCGGCGGCGAGGCGCACCACGCGCTCCGACTCCCCGAGGAGCGCGGTGAGGAGGGCGATGGTCCAGGCCGCGGCCGGCGGATGGTCGAAGTAGGAGAGCGCCGGGTGGCGCGCGTACTGCCAGTAGTAGGCCTCCTGCGGCGCGAGCGGCAGCGCCCCGGCGTAGGCCACGTGGAGGGCCGTGGAGACGGCGACCAGCAGGAAGGCGATGGCCGCGTCGGAGGGCGCGCGGCGCGGGGCGGGGGCGGATTCGGGCAAGGGGGCGTCCGGGGGGCTCAGAGGCGCCGCGCGTTCTGCCGGAGCTCGAGGGCGATCTCGCCGTCCCGGAAGACGCGCACCGTACCGGTGGTCTGGGAGACGGTCACCGCGACGGCGCCGGGGACGGTGGCGGTCATGGCCGCGGCGGAGCGGTGGCGGGCGCCGAGCCCCATGGGAAGCCGGGCCTCGTTCTTCCCGGCCTGGAGGTAGCGCCCGGCGGCGAGCACCGTCCCGTCCTCGCGGATGACGAAGGCGCCGTCGAGGACGGCGAAGGTCTTGAGCGCGTCGCGGATGGTCGGGTCCATCACGTTCCGCTCCGACTCGCTCATCCCGTGGAACGGGTTCAGCGTGATCTGCCGGCTCTGCTCCATCACCATGGGCGAGGCGCCGATCACGAAGATGGTCCCGACCGGGTGCCCCTCGTACCCCTGGGCGCCCACCTCGAGGGCCACGTGGATGACCTGCTCGATCACCTGGGCGCTGTGGGACCCGGGGAGGTCGAGGGCGTTCAGCTGGACGCGGTCCTCGTCGTCGTCCGCCCCGATGCGGATGCGCACGAGCGTGTCGAGGTTGCGGTCGTGGCCGGCCAGCGCCAGCACCGTGTCCCCGTCCTTCACGAGCCCCTCGCTCTGGCAGGCCACGATGGCCACCCGGACCTTCTCCACGCGGGAGTAGCCGAACGGGGGGATGACCACCGCCGAGAACCTCCGGGCGGAGAGCTGCTGGGCCTGGGCCTCGGTGGTGACGGCGTAGACGAGCTTCCGCTTGATGGGGCGCCCCCGCAGGTCGCTCGTGGCGAGCGGCGCGTCGGACACGTAGACGAGCCGGTCCACCTCGGGGCGGGCTGCCAGCGCCAGCGCCGTCTTCACGAAGGCGCGCTCGATCCTTCCCTCGGCCATGGCTCCGGTCTAGACGAGGTCCGGGGCCTTGTCCACCCGGGGCTCCGTCACTCCTTGACAGCCCAGGGGGGCGCGACTAGCCTCCCCGTTCCTTTTTCCGCGCCCGTCCGGGTGCGGGGGGTTCGGTCGAGGAGGGTGGTCGCTTGAACAAGAAGGACCTGAAGCGGTTCAAGACGATGCTCGAGGAGTCGAAGCGGCAGCTTCTCGCCTCTGCGAAGAAGACGCTCTCGGAGGAGTCGAGCTTCGACACCAACGAGCTGCCCGACGAGATCGACCAGGCCTCGAGCGAGTACCAGCAGTCGATGATCTTCCGCCTGCGCGACCGGGAGAAGTTCCTGCTCGCCAAGATCGAGAAGGCGCTGGGGCGCATCGACGCCGGGACGTTCGGCATCTGCGAGCGCTGCGAGGAGGAGATCTCCCCCAAGCGGCTCGAGGCCCGCCCGGTCACGACGCTCTGCATCCGCTGCAAGGAAGAGCAGGAGCAGGCCGAGAAGAGCTTCGGCTAGCCGCCCCGGCCCCGGGCGCCGTCAGGCCTCGAGGCGGAGCAGCTGCATCCCGAGCAGCACCTGGTCGCCCGGGCCGACGTCGGTCGGCCCGCTGGCGCGCAGGAACGTCCCGTTCGAGCTGCCCAGGTCGGTCAGCGTGATGGCGCCCTCGCCCACGTCGATGCGGGCGTGCCGCCCGGACACGTAGCGGTCCCCGGGGAAGCTCACGTCGCCGCCGTCGCGCCCCACCGCGTTCGCGCCGGCCCGGAGCGGGATCACCTCGCCGAGCCCGCCGCCCTCGAGCAGCTGGACCAGCCGGGCGCGGTAGCCCGGATCGGTGGAGCCCCAGGGCGTCCCGACGCCGGTGGCGGCCGCCGGCCGGGGCATGGGCTCGAGCCGCAGGAGCTGCCGCCCCATCCGGATCTCGTCCCCGAAGGAGAGCGACCGCGGCGCCCGCAGCCGCAGGAAGGTGCCGGAGGAGCTCCCCAGGTCCTCGATGCGGATGCGCCCCTCGCGAACGGTGATGGCCGCGTGCCGGGGGGAGACCGAGCCGTCCTCGGGGAGGAGCAGGTCGCCGTCGCGACGCCCGCAGATGGTGACCTCCCGGTCGAGGGGGTGCGAGGCGCCCGGGAGTCCGTCGTGGCGCACGAGCACGAGGCGCACCGGCGCGCCCGGGGGGCTCACGGGGGACGGCGCGGTCCCGGGAGCGTCCTTGCCCGAGGAGGAGGGGGAGGTGGGGCGGCGCGGGGGAGGGGGCTCGGCCGGGTGGCCGCAGTGGCCGCAAAACCGGAAGGAGGCCGGGAGCTTCGAGCCGCAGCGGGTGCAGGAGCGATCGGGGTCGACCCGCAGCGCCTGTCCGCAGTCGTGGCAGAAGGCGAACGACGGGTCGTTCTCCCTTCCACAGCGCGGGCAGGTGGGCGCGGCGGCCATCGACGTCCACCTCTACCGCGCACCTTCCGCATGGTCAAACCCCGGGCGTTCGGTGCTACGATGCGCCGCCCGAGGAAAGAGAGAGGGGAGGGCGAGTGGCCATGGGACGCGACGTCCGAGGCGACCACCTTTCGCTCCCGGAACCGCACCGGCGGTTCTGGGACGAGGCCCGATCCTTCATTCCTCCCGATCGCCTGATGTGCGATCCCTTCCAGACGCTGGCCTTCGGCACCGACGCGAGCTTCTACCGCCTCGTCCCCCGCATCGTCGTGAAGGCCTTCTCCCGCGACGAGGTCTCCCGCCTCCTCGCGCTCTCGGCGCGACTCTCGGTGCACCTCACCTTCCGCGCCGCCGGGACGAGCCTCTCCGGCCAGGCCATCTCCGACTCGGTGCTGGTGGTGCTCGCCGGAGGGTGGAGGGGCTGGCGCATCGAGGACGGCGGCGCGCGCATCGTGCTCGAGCCGGGCGTGATCGGGGCCGAGGCGAACGCCTTCCTGGCGCCGCTGGGGCGGAAGATCGGCCCCGACCCGGCCTCCATCAACGCCTGCATGATCGGCGGCATCGTCGCGAACAACGCCGCCGGCATGTGCTGCGGGACGGCCCAGAACAGCTACCAGACCGTCCAGTCGATGCGGCTCGTGCTCGCCGACGGGTCCGAGGTCGACACCGCCGATCCGGAGTCGCGCCGGCGCCTGCGGGACACCCATCCGGCGCTCCTCGACGGCCTGGCCGCCATCCGGGACGAGATCGCGGCCGACCCGGCGCTGGCGCGCCGCATCCGCGAGAAGTACCGGATCAAGAACACCACCGGGTACGCGCTCAACTCCTTCGTCGACCACGAGGACCCGGTCGACATCCTCCTCCACCTGCTGGTGGGGTCCGAGGGGACGCTCGCCTTCATCTCCGAGGTGACCCTGCGCACGGTGCCCGAGCACCCGCACAAGGCCAGCGCGCTCGTCCTCTTCCCCGACATCGAGCAGGCCGCCTTCGCCACCCAGCGGCTCCGCGGCGGGCCGGTCTCCGCGGTGGAGCTCATGGACCGGGCCTCCATCCGGTCGGTGCAGGACAAGCACGGGATGCCGGCCCACCTCGCCGAGCTGGGGCCGACCGCCTGCGCGCTGCTCGTCGAGACGCGCGCCGCCGACCGGGCCGACCTGCTCCGTCAGGCCGAGGAGGCGACGCGCCTCGTCGAGGACGTGAGGAAGCTCCACCCGGTGCGCTTCACCGACGTGAAGGCGGAGCAGGAGCGGCTCTGGGACGTCCGGCGAGGGCTCTTCCCGGCGGTGGGCGGCGCCCGGAAGATCGGCACGACGGTGGTGATCGAGGACGTCGCCTTCCCCATGGAGCACCTCGCCGCCGGGACGGTCTTCCTCGAGCAGTCCATGCGCAAGCACGGCTACGCCGAGGGGATCATCTTCGGCCACGCCCTCGACGGGAACCTCCACTTCACCTTCACCCAGGACTTCGCCATCCCGGCCGAGGTGGCCCGCTACCAGGCCCTCATGGAGGAGGTCTGCGACGTGGTGGTGCGGCGCTTCGACGGCTCGCTGAAGGGCGAGCACGGGACCGGCCGCAACATGGCCCCCTTCGTGGCGCTGGAATGGGGCGAGAAGGCCTACGGGCTCATGCGGCGCGTGAAGGCGCTCTTCGACCCGAAGGGCATCCTGAACCCCGGGGTCATCCTGAACGACGACCCGAAGGCCTACCTGAAGGACCTGAAGCCGCTCCCCGAGGTCGACCCGATCGTCGACAAGTGCATCGAGTGCGGCTTCTGCGAGCCGAAGTGTCCGTCCCGCCCCCTCACCACCACGCCCCGCCAGCGCATCACCGTGCAGCGCGAGATGGCGCGGCTCTCCCGCACCGGCGAGGACCCGGCCCGCCGCGCCCGCCTGGCCGAGGACTTCGCCTACCAGGGCGAGGAGACCTGCGCCACCGACGGCCTCTGCGCCACCGCCTGCCCGGTCTCCATCGACACCGGCGAGTTCGTGAAGCAGCTGCGCAGCGCCGGGTGGTCGGAGAAGGCCCGCTCGCGGGCGCGACGCCTCGCCGACGACTTCCCGGGCACCGAGGCCTGGGCGCGGCGCGGCCTCGCCGTGGCCGACGCCGCCCACGCCGTTCTGGGCACCCGCCTCATGGG
>JBAVCR010000129.1:0-5465 GCA_049586815.1 Anaeromyxobacteraceae bacterium | reverse complement strand
CCCATCCCCGTCGCGCCTCCCCGCGCCGCGTCGCCGGGTCGGGAGCGCCCGCCATTGCCCGCTCCGGGGACGAGCCTGCAGGAGACCTGGACCGCGCTCGTCGGCTGGTGCGCGGGCGCGGGCATCGCGGACGGCGGACTCCTCGCCGACGCGGCCGGAGCCGTCGTCGCGGCGCGCGGCGAACCGCCCGTGGGTGCGCCGGGAGAGCTCCTCGATGGCCTCTCGGGCGCGCTCGCCCCGGCACGTCGTTCGGCCGGAGACGGACCCTCGGCCGCGGCGGTCGACGTCGGGGGGCGCTGGATGACCGCCTTCGCGGTGGCTGCGCGAGGGAGGGGCGACCTCGTCGCGATCCTCTGGGGAGCCGCGCCGCTGCGGTCGGGCGTTCGCTCGGCGCTCGCCAGCTGGCTCGGGGAAGCGCTCTCCCGGTGAAATGAAAGGGCCCCGGATCACGGGGCCCCTCGGGTGCTGCGGCTGCGGGAGCGGTGTTACGCCTTGACGATGCAGTCCGTCGGGCAGACGGCCACGCAGGCCATCTCGCCACCGGCGGCGGCGCACTCGTCGCACTTCTCGGCCTCGATCACGTAGGCATCGTCGCCGGCCGAGATGGCGGTGTTGGGGCACTCCGGCTCGCAGGCGCCGCAGCTGGTGCAGTCATCGGTCACGATCTTGTTGGCCATCGGTCTCTCCGGTTCTCTCGGGTTGGAAAAGGCGGGTACGTGGGGGGGCTGTGTGCACGTCCCGCGCCACGATCCCGTCCGGCTTCGAAGTGGCGAGATCACGGCAATTTAGCTGGAAACGCCCCCGACGGAGTTGCGTGTTGGCCCCACGGAACCGCAAAGGATGCGCGAAAAAACAGGAGAATTCTGGTCCTGATTCCGCGCCGGAAAAGAGGACCAAACACGTTCCCGAAACGCACTCGTCTCCCTCCGGAGAGGCCGGGGGGGGAGGGAGCCGCGTGCACCTCCGCGTTCGCCCGTTCATCGATGGCGAAGTGGTCCCCGGCCGCGTCGCTCCCTCGTGTCCCGGGGCGAGCGGCTCCGCGCCGCACGCCCAAACGATCGCTGACCCTGGCGCCCGGTCCGTCCAGCCGCTAGGACGGGGGCGTGGCGAACGACACCCGAGGCGCCGCGCTGGCGCTGCCGCCCCACCTGCGGCGCTACGTCGTCGACCAGGACTGGGAGTCCTATACGCCGCGCGACCACGCGGTGTGGCGGCACGTGCTTCGCCGGCTGGTGGCCCAGCTGCGCGACCGGGCCCACGAGAGCTACCTCGCCGGTCTCGACGCCACCGGCATCGGCACCGAGCGCATCCCCCGCCTCGACGAGATGAACGAGCGGCTCTCCCGCTCGGGCTGGTCCGCGGTGGCCGTCCGCGGCTTCATCCCGCCCGCCGTGTTCACCGAGCTGCAGAGCCGCCGCGTGCTGGCCATCGCCGCCGACATCCGTTCCCACGAGCACGTCGAGTACACCCCGGCCCCGGACATCATCCACGAGAGCGCCGGCCACGCCCCCATCCTGGCCGACGCCCGCTACGCCGAGTACCTGCGCCGCTGCGGTGAGGTGGGCTTCCGCGCCATCGCCAGCGCGGCCGACGACGCCGTCTTCCAGGCGGTGCGGGCGCTCTCGGTGGCGAAGGAGGATCCCGAGGCCGACCCCGCCGAGCTCCGCCTCGCCGTCGAGCGCCTCGCGGCGGCCGCGCGGAGCCGGCGCCACGCCTCGGAGAGCATCCGCGCGAGCCGCCTCTACTGGTGGACCGCGGAGTACGGGCTCGTCGGCTCCCTCGACGCGCCGCGCCTCTACGGCGCCGGGCTCCTCTCCTCGCTCGGCGAGTCCCTGCACTGCCTCACGCCCGCCGTTCGCAAGGAGCGCCTCACCGCTGCCTGCGCCGACGTGGAGTACGACATCACCGAGATGCAGCCGCGCCTCTTCGTCACGCCCGACTTCGACGCGCTCTTCGACGTCCTCGAGGACTTCTCCGCGGGGCTGTCGTTCCGCGTGGGAGGGGACCACGGCCTCGCCGAGGCGGAGCGGTCCGGGACGGTGAACCACGTGGTGCTCGAGGGCGGCCTCGAGGTCACCGGGCGCGTCGTCGCCCGGGTGCCCGGGGAGCGTCCCGCCGGTCCGGGCCTCGCCACCGGGCTCGTGCGCGTCGACGGACCGGGGCTCGTGTCGCGCGACGGCGTCGCCGAGGGGCGGCCGTTCGACGGCTCGGCGATCGTCGCCCTGGGAGGCGAGGCCGGACTCGCCCCGGGGCGCTTCCGCATCGTCCTCCCCACGGGGATCGCGCTCGAGGGCTTCTCGGTGGACGGCCGGGAGGTCCTCGACCTTCGGGCGTGGAGGTCCGGCGCCGAGCTCCCCGTGCCGGCGAACTGCCTCCTCCTCGTGGCCCGCTCGACGCCCTCGGTGGGAGGCGGCCCGGCCGATCCGGCCGCCTGGGACCGCTGGTTCGGCGGCCTCTCCTCCTTCGCCGAGGGGGAGGGGGAGGCGCGCACGCGGGCCAGGAAGGCGAGCGCCCTGCCGGGCGAGCTCGCGGCCCTCTATGCCGAGGCGCGCCGGATCCGCGAGGGGTCCTCTCCCGACCCTCGGGGCGTCGCGGCGCTGGGCGCCCGCGCCTCGCGGTTCGAGCGCGAATGGCTTCTGCAGGCGGAGATCGCCGAGCTCCGCCAGGCTGCCTGACCGCGCGAGCGATCGTTCCCCTCCCGCCGCGCTGGTCGCGTTGACGCGCCGCGTCGTCGGGGGTGGCGGAGAACCGGCCCGGCGCTGCTAGACTGCGGCCCAGGTGGGCTCGACTCCCGGGAATTCTCCTCGCGAAGGCGCCACGACGCGGTTCCGCGTGCCCGCGGCTCCCGACCTCCGGCCGCTGGAGGGCTACGCGCTGGCGCTCGCCATCCCTCTCGCCGCCCTGGGGCTGGAGGTCGTGTGGCGACAGC
The DNA here is from genome assembly GCA_049586815.1 of Anaeromyxobacteraceae bacterium. GTDB lineage: Bacteria > Myxococcota > Myxococcia > Myxococcales > Anaeromyxobacteraceae > CAIOAK01. The sequence continues at coordinate 2,536 of JBAVCR010000129.1, read as the reverse complement.
TCTTCGAGCTCACCCCGTTCCTCCTCTTCTGCATCGCGCCGCCGGTCGTGGCCTGGGCCGCGGGCGGGGGACCGGGCACCGTGGCCGTCCTCCTCTCGAGCCTGCTCGGCGCCCTCTTCCTCGGCGCCTCGCCCGACCCGGCGCACCAGAAGGGGGCGGTCGCCGCCGCCTTGGCGTTCCTCCCCGGCGGCGCGATCCTCGCCGCAATGGGCTGGCTCGTGCGGGAGGGCTTCCGGGAGCGGGAGCGTTCCAGCCGCGCCCACGCCGAGAGCGAGCGCCTCTACCGGACGCTCTTCGAGCTCGCCCCGTACGGCGTGGCGCTCATGTCCCCCGACGGCAGGTTCGTGGCCTTCAACCGGCACGCCCACGAGGAGCTGGGGTACACCCGCGAGGAATTCGCGCGCCTCACCGTGGCGGACATCGAGGCGGTGGAGGACCCGGAGGAGCTGCGGAGGCACATCGACGTCATCCAGGCCACCGGCGCCGGCGACTTCATCGGCCACCACCGCACCCGGTCCGGCGAGGTCCGCGAGACCTGGGTCCAGGTCCGCACGGTCCGCATCGGCGAGGAGGAGCTGCAGCTCACCACCTGGCGCGACGAGACCGAGGAGCGCCGGGCGCGCCGGGAGCTGGAGCGGAGCGAGCGGCGCTTCCGTGCCCTCATCGAGAAGTCGAGCGACATGATCTCGCTCCTCGACGTGACCGGACGGATCCGCTTCTGGAGCCCGTCGACGACCGACGCCCTGGGCTGGACGGCCGAGGAGATGATCGGCCGCGACGTGCGCGAGCACCTCCACCCCGACGACGTGGCCCGGGTCGGCGCCGCCATCGCCGCCGTGGCCGCGGTGCCCGGATCGAGCCGCCGGGAGACCATCCGGGTCCGCCATCGCGACGCCTCCTGGCGCACGGTGGAGTCGGTGGCCCGCAACCTGCTCGACGACCCGGCCGTGGAGGGGATCGTCGTCAACTCGCGCGATGCCACCGACCAGCGCCGTCTCGAGGAGCAGCTCGCCGAGTCGCAGAAGCTGGAGAGCGTGGGCCGGCTCGCCGGAGGCGTGGCCCACGACTTCAACAACCTGCTCACCGTGGTCCTCTGCAGCACCGAGACCATGCGGGACGACCTGGCCCGGGGCCGGCAGGTCGACGCCGAGGACGTGGAGAGCATCGCCGGGGCGGGGGAGCGGGCCCGCGACCTGACCCGGCAGCTGCTCGCCTTCGCGCGGCGCCAGATCGTGGCCCCCACCGTGCTCGACCTGAACGACGTCGTCCTGGGGAGCGAGAAGCTCCTGCGCCGGGTCCTGGGAGAGGACGTCGTGCTCTCCATCCGCCTGCAGCCCGGGGTCTGGAAGGTGCGCTGCGACGAGGCCCAGCTGGAGCAGGTGATCATGAACCTCGCCGTGAACGCCCGCGACGCCATGCCCGACGGCGGCCACCTCCTCGTCGACACCGCCAACGTGCAGGTCCGCGATCCGGGCCAGGTCCCGGGTCTCCCGGCGGGAGACTGGGTCCGCCTCACGGTGCGCGACTCGGGCGGAGGAATGGCGCCCGAGGTGAAGGCCCACGTCTTCGAGCCCTTCTTCACCACGAAGCCCAAGGGCCAGGGCACCGGCCTCGGCCTCTCCACCGTGTACGGGATCGTGAGGCAGAACGGCGGCCACATCCGCGTCGAGAGCGACCCGGCCCACGGCACCACCTTCGACGTGTTCCTGCCTCGCGGGTCGGGGATCCCCGTGGCCGCGGAGCGGCCCGCCGTCCACGTGGAGCGCTCCGCCGGGACGGTGCTCCTCGTGGAGGACGACGGCGCCGTCCGCGAGGTGGCGGCCCGGGCGCTGCGGGAGGCCGGCTACCGCGTGCTCGCGGCCTCGGGGGCCGGCGAGGCGATGGAGCTCGCCGCCCGGGCTCCCGGGCCCGTCGACGTCCTCGTGACCGACGTGGTCATGCCCGGCGTGAACGGCAAGGCCCTTGCCGACGACCTCCGGAGGCGCCGGCCGGACATCAAGGTCCTCTTCGTTTCCGGGTACACCGACGACATCATCGGCCGGCACGGCGTCCTCGAGCCCGGCGTGCAGTTCCTCCCCAAGCCGTTCACGGGGTCGGCGCTGGCCGCCAAGGTGACCGAGGTGCTGGGCGGCGCCTGAGGCAGCCCGGGGCCGCTACCTCCAGCGGCCGGGAACCCAGGTGAAGGCCTTCCCGGATCGCTTCCACGTCCCCTCGAGCCAGGTCCGGCCCGGGTTGGGCGCGGACCAGCCGCCGAGGGCCCAGGCCCAGCGGTTTCCCGTCCAGGTCCAGAATCCCGGGATCCACACGGCATCGCGCGCGGGGGGCGTCCCCGGCGACTCGACGAGGAGGGGGGGCGGCGGCACCGGGGAGGTGGCGTGCGCGACGGGAGGCGGTGCGTGCACCCGGGCCGGCCCCGTGGCCGTCGGGCTCCAGTGGGGCTCGTGCCAGGTGAAGCCACGGTCGTCGGACGTCCAGCGGGCCGGGACCCACGCGTAGGGCGGCGCGCCCGGAGGCACCGTCCACTCGCCGTGCACCC
>JBAVCR010000128.1:0-8576 GCA_049586815.1 Anaeromyxobacteraceae bacterium | reverse complement strand
GGCCCCGGTACCCCGCGAGGCGCCTCGAGCCCGGGCCGGGAAGCGCCCGGCCGGCACGCCCTCCGGCGCCCGGAGCGACGGCGTTCTCGAGATCGACGCGGCCGACGACGATCTGGACCAGATCGTGCGGGATCTCGACCGATAGGCCGCCGCGATCCGGGCCCCGCTCTAACGCCCGGCCCGCCCCGGCGGTCCTCCTCTCGGCGGGGCAGGGCGCGTCGCCCGCGGCGAACGGAGCTCTCCATGAAGAGGCTGGTCGTGGTGCTGGGGTTTGCCGCTTCGCTTCTCCTCGTCGCCGCATCGCTGGCCGTCGCAGAGGATCGGGGAGGGCACCCGCACGGCCCGCCGCCCGAGGCGACCACGGCGTGCCAGGGGCAGTCGGAGGGCGTCTCCTGCGGATTCACGGTGGGTGACCGAGCCATGTCCGGGACCTGCCGGAGCGGCCCCGCGGGCGACGGCGTGCTCGCCTGCGCCCCGCCGCGGCCGCCGGCCCGGTAGGGACGGGGGTGCTTCCCTGACTCCCTCCGGCGGTTGCGGCCGGGCGCCGGCCGGATCATGAACCCTTCATGACCCGCCTCGCGCCGGCCGTCGCCTTCCTGATCCTCGGCGCACTCGTGGAGCCCGCCATGGCGCTCGAGAAGCCCCGCTACCGCGTCGTCGAGGCCTTCGAGGAGTTCGAGGTCCGGGAGTACGAGCCGTACCTCGTCGCGGAGACCGAGGTGACCGGATCGCGGGAGGAGGCGGGCAACGCAGGCTTTCGCCGCCTCGCCGACTACATCTTCGGGAAGAACGAGGGCAGCCGGAAGGTCTCCATGACCGCGCCCGTGGCGCAGCAGGAGGGCGCGGCGCCCGCCGGGGAGAAGATCGCGATGACGGCGCCGGTGGCGCAGCAGGCGCAGGCGGGCAAGGGACCCTCCACGTGGAGCATCCAGTTCATGGTGCCCTCCGGGTACACGCGGGAAACCGTGCCCCGGCCGATCGATCCCGCGGTGACGTTCCGGGAGATCCCCGGTCGCCGCATGGCGGTGATCTCGTACTCGGGGACGTGGTCGGAGGAGCGGTACGAGAAGCACCTCGCCCTGCTCCGCGCCGCGATGGAGAAGGCGGGGCTGCGCGCCGGTGGAGATCCGATCTGGGCCCGGTACGACCCGCCCTTCGTGCCGTGGTTCCTGCGGACGAACGAGATCCTGATCGAGTTGTCCCCGGCGCCGGCTGCCGCAGCGCCGGCTGCGAAGTAGGCGGCGCAACGGGCTACTTCCCGCGCAGGCCTTTCTTCACCGTCCGTTCCACGGACCACCGGCCACATGGGGCGTAAGGGAACGCGGTATTGACAGCAATTCCGTACGCCTCGATCCGTGCGTTCGAGGCCCCGCGAGGACGCCCCTCCTGCCGTCACGGCGGGCCGCAAAACCGCGATCGACTTCTCCGGCGAGGTTCGCGATCCCTTCTCGCGAAGTCGCTTCCTGAGCGAAGTCCGTCCGTTCCAGGAGGTCGCGAAATCGCATGAGAAGGTGTCCGCATGAACGACACCGCACTCGCCTCGTCGCGCCGCCTGGCCGAGATCCTTCGCCGCGAGCACGCATGCCTCGCCGACTTTCTCGTCGCCCTCGCCGCGTTCGACCGGGAGGGGACCTACCGCCAGCTGGGCTTCGCGAACCTCTTCGACTACCTGCACCGGGAGCTCCGTCTCTCCCGCGGATCGGCCCACTACCGGAAGGTGGCCGCGAGGCTCGTCGGGAAGTTCCCGGAGGTCGAGCAACCGCTGCGCGACGGACGGCAAGGTCATGACCGAGGCGAACCGGGTGGAGGTCCTGCCCAGGTTCTTCCACCGCTCCCGGCAGGAGGCGAAGGAACTGGTTGCGGAGATCCGGCCGGTGGAGGTGATTCCGCGACGGGAGGTCGTCACCGTCCTCCATGCTCCCATCGCAGTTCAACCGGTTGAACTGGATCTGACCCACGGCGAAAGGACTACGTCCGTCTCGCGGACCATCGCCGTCGAACCGCTCACCCCATCCCTCCGCCGCCTGCACCTGACGGTCTCGACGGAGCTGCTCGCCAAGCTCGCGCGGGCGAAGGCCGGGCAGTCCCACGTTCGGCCCGGGGCGAGCGACGAGCAGGTCATCGATGCGGCGCTCGACCTGCTCCTCGCCCAGCAGGAGAAGCGGAAGGCCAGCGTGCCCGCGAAGGTGAAGCGGGAAGTGAAGAGCCGGGACGGGAACCGTTGCCAGTGGCCGACCCACGACGGCGGCGTCTGCGGTTCCACGGTGCGGCTCGAGGTCGACCACGCCGTTCCGCGGGGGCGGGGCGGACCATCCACGGCCGAGAACTGCAGGATCCTCTGCAAGGCGCACAACCTCGAGGCGGCGCGACAGGCCTACGGCGAAGCCCACATGGACCTCTTCGCCCCGCGCGCAGGCGAGCCCGTCGGACCCTGGCTCGCCGGGCCCCGCGCTGGTCAGCGCGCCAGGTCGAACACGAGCACGTCGGCCACCCCGTCGCCGGCCCCCTCGACGTCGAGCACCACCTCGTCCACCGCGGCCAGCCCGTCGCCGGCGCGGAGGCGCTGCCCGTTCACGGTGACCTCGCCCCGCGCCACCTGCACCCAGGCCACCCGGCCCTCCGGGATCCCGTGGCGGACCCGCTCTCCCGGGGAAAGCAGCGCCCCGAGCATCGCCGCGTCCTGGTGGATGGTGACCGACCCATCCCGCCCGTCGCTGGAGGCGAGCAGGCGCAGGCGGCCCCTCCGTTCGGCCTCCGGAAAGGCGCGCTGCTCGTAGCCGGGACGGATGCCCTGCGTCGCGGGCAGGATCCAGATCTGGAGGAAGTGGACCGGGCTCTCGGGCGACGGGTTCCTCTCGCTGTGGGTGACGCCGGTCCCGGCGCTCATGCGCTGGACCTCTCCCGGCCGGATGGTGGAGCCGTTGCCCATCGAGTCGCGGTGCGCGAGCTCGCCCTCGAGCACGTAGGAGAGGATCTCCATGTCGCGGTGGCCGTGGGTGCCGAAGCCCATGCCCGGCCGCACCCGATCCTCGTTGATGACCCGGAGGTCGGAGAAGCCCATGAACCGCTCGTCGCGGTACTCGGCGAAGGAGAAGGTGTGGCGGGTGTCGAGCCAGCCGTGCTCGAAGTGGCCGCGGTCCTCTGCGCGTCGGATGGTGATCATGGCGAGTCCTCCGGTTCCGGCCAGGACATAGGCACCCCGGAGTGGCGGCGAAAGGCCACATCGGGGTAAGCACGGGCATGCCGACCGCGGCCACCCTGCTCGCCGTCCTGCTGCTGTCCACGCCCCCCTCACCCGACGGCATCGAGATCGCCGGCGCCGATGCGGGCGCCGTACGCGTGCCGAGCGCAGCCGGCGCATGGGGCGGACCGCGCACGGGGCGCGAGGCGACGCTCTCCGACCGGGTGGCCGACTACGACATCCGCGCCGTGCTCGACCCGGTCCGGCACGAGATCCAGGGCAGCGAGCGCATCACCTGGCGGAACCGGAGCGACGTCCCCGTGAAGAGCGTCTACCTCCACCTCTACCTGAACGCCTTCGAGTCGGAGGGGTCGACCTTCATGCAGGAGCGGCGCCGCTTCGGCGCCTTCCGCACCGACGTGGAGACGAAGGAAGGGGAGTGGGGCCACACCGAGCTCCGCAAGGTCGCGCAGGGAGGACGCCCGGCGACGTGGACCTTCGTCCACCCGGACGGCGGCCCCGAGACCGACCGCACCGTGGTCCGCGTCGACCTGCCGGAGCCCGTGCCGCCGGGCGGGACGACCACGCTCGAGATCGACTTCCTCGATCGCCTGCCCCGCGTGGTGGCCCGCACCGGGTGGTTCGACGCCTTCCACATGGTCGGGCAGTGGTACCCGAAGATCGGCGTCCTCGAGCTCCCCGGGGAGCGGGGCGCGTCGCGCCCGCGCTGGAACGCCCACGAGTTCCACTTCCACTCCGAGTTCTACGCCGACTTCGGCGCCTACGACCTCGAGGTGGTGGTGCCGGCCGGCTTCCGCGTGGCGGCGAGCGGCCTGCCGGTGGGGAAGCCCACGCCGGTGGAGGGCGGGGTGGCGTGGAAGTTCCGCGCCGAGGACGTCCACGACCTCGCCTTCACCGCCTGGAACGGCTTCGCCGAGCCGCTCACCGGCACCTGGCGCGGCCCCGGGAGCCCCGAGGTCCAGGTCGAGGTGTACCACCCTCCCGAGTTCGAGGCCTCGGCCCGCGAGGCCCTGCAAGGAACGATCGACGCCCTGGGCTGGTTCTCGCGCACGCTCTTCCCGTACCCGTACGCGAAGGTCACCGTGCTCATCCCGCCCTTCAACGCCTTCGAGGCGGGCGGGATGGAGTACGAGACCTTCTTCACCACCATCGGGTCGAACGAGTTTCCCGGAAATTCCCCGGGCCTGACCCGCTACGTCACCGTCCACGAGTTCGGACACGGCTACTTCATGGGGCTCCTCGCCTCGAACGAGTTCGAGGAGCCCTTCCTCGACGAGGGGCTGAACGAGCTGTGGGACGCGCGCATGCTGGCGGACGAGTCGATCCACTTCCGGCTCCCCGGGCTCGCCCGGCTCCTCGGCCTCCGCCTTCCCCCGCTCGGCTTCTGGGACCTGGAGCGCCTGATGGGGAGCGGCCGGAACCCGGCCGACCCGGTCGCCGGGAACTCCTGGAAGCGGTGGTCGAGCCAGAGCTACAACCTCGTCTACGGCCGCACGGCCGTCGCCTTCCGCGACCTGGAGCGCCGCCTCGGCACCGAGCTCTTCGAGAAGGCGATGCGCCTCTACGCCGAGCGCTGGCGCTTCCGCCACCCCTCCACCGCCGACCTGCGCGAGGCCTTCGTCGACGCCGGCGCCGACCGCGCCTTCGTCGAGCGCTGGTTCGAGGAGCAGGTCTTCGCGACCGGGACCATCGACGACCGCATCGTGACCGTGCGCGCCGAGGAGGTCCTGCCGCTCCTGGGCTCCCCGGAGAAGGACGGCGCGCGGCCGGAGACGACCGAGAAGGGGCGGGCCGAGGTGGTCAAGAAGGCCCGCGAGGCCTGGAAGAAGGAGCACGGCGAGCCCTCCGACGGGAAGCCCGGGCCGTTCCCCTGGCGGAACGTCATCGGGGCCCGACGCTACGGCGCCCACGTCCCGCAGGTGATCGTGGTGACCTTCGAGGACGGCACCGAGGAGCGGATCGACTGGCCCGCCGGGGAGCGCTGGGGCCGCTGGGAGATCGTGCGGCCCGTGAAGGTGCGCTCCGCGCAGCTCGACGGCGCCCGCCAGGTGCTCCTCGACGTGGTGAAGCTCGACGACGGCCGGACCCGCGAGGCCCGGCGAGGCCCGGCGGCGCGCATCGCGCTCGGGCTCTCCGGATGGATCCAGCTCTACCTCGCCCTCGTGGAGGCCCTGTGAGCATCGGCGAATCGATCCGCGCCGGGTTCCGCCGCGCCACCCGCTGGCGCCTCCTCCTGCTCCTCGCTCTCCTCTCGGCCCTCCCGGCGGCGCTCGCCACGCTGCCGATCTGGCAGTTCCTCGCCGGGGCCCTCGATCACGCCCCGCGCGCCGCGCTGCTCGCCGCGGGCATGGAGGCCTCCTGGCTCCCCGACCTGGCGCAGCTCGCGGCCGAGAAGGGGGCCGGGGCGGGCATCCAGGGTGGTCTCCTCTCGGCGCTCGTCGTCGCCCTGCTCCTCGGGCCGGTGATGGCCGGGGCGACGCTCGCCGAGGCCGGGTCGGACCACCCGCTCCGGCTCCGGCCGCTCCTCACCGGCGCCGGCCGGTTCTACGGGCGGATGTTCCGCATGGTCCTCGTGGCGGCGATCCCGCTCGGCCTGGCGGGGGCGGCGATCTCCGTCGTGGCGAAGCTCACGGACGCCTCGGTGGCGAAGGCGGTCACCGAGGTGGCCGCCGCCTCGCAGGTCCGATGGGCGATCGGCGTGGGGATCGTGATCTTCTTCCTCGCCCAGCTCACCCTCGACGCCGGCCGCGCCCGCATCGCCGCCCGGCCGGAGCGGAAGAGCGCCTTCCTCGCCTGGCTGGCCGGGGCGTGGCTCGTCGTCCGCCACCCGGTCCATTCCATCGCCATCGGCCTTGCGGGGGTCGTCGCCGGTCCGGTGGCCGCGCTCGCGGTGATGGCGCTCCGGGAGCGGCTGCCGGCCGGTCCGGGCTGGTCGCTCGTCGCGACGGTACTCCTCGCCCAGGTCGCCGCCGCCGCGGTGGGCTGGGGCAGGGCGGTTCGCGTCGCCGGGCTCGCCCGGCTGGCGCGCGACCTTCAGGCCTTCCGGGACCGCCCGGCCGATCGGACGAAGAACGCGCCGGCCACCGACACGGCGAGCCCGAGCGCGGCGTAGGGCAATGCCTTCCGCCACCAGGGCACCACGTTCTCCCGTCCCATGCGGGCGAGGAAGAGCGCGAGCGCCTGCCGGTCCGCGTCGTCGCCCCGGAAGGCATGGGCCATCTGCGGCTTGATGCGGTTCAGGTTGCCGACGTTCTCCCAGGCCTGCGCGTAGGTGCCCCACCTCTCCCGGGTGATGCGCGGGCGGAGCGGGTTCGTGATGCCCGGCCCGGCCTCGAGCACGTGGCAGGCGAGGCAGAAGTCGCGCATCCGGTCCTCGCCCCGGGCGAGCGCCTCCGGGGTCTCGGGCGGCGGCGCGGCGTGGAGGAGGAGCGCGGCGACGGCGGGAAGGAAGCTCACGGGGAGGCGACGACCGCGGTGGGGAGCACGTGGAGGAGCGCCAGCACGAAATGGGGCAGGAGCACGTCCGGGACGAGGGCCGCCTCCCCGCCGAACCGCAGCGACCCGTCGTTCGCGGTGGCCTTCGCGCCGGCCGCGGCGGAGCAGCCCACGAGCCCGCGGAGGACGTTCGCGCCCGCCGGGGAGAGGGAGTAGGTGCAGCGCCCCTGGTCGGCGGAGCCGGCGAGGGAGAGGCGCCCCACCGAGAGATCCACCGTCCGTCCGCCCCACACCCCCCGGATCCGCAGCCCCGCGTCCCCCTGCGCGAGGGTGAGCTGCGTTCCCGGTCCCTGGATCAGGCCGGCCTGCGTGGTGAACCGGGCCGGGTTCCCGTTCCAGGTGCCCGCCCAGGCCCCGTCCCCGGCGTAGCCCAGGTCGAGCCCCTCGCCGCGGACGCGCCACGGCCCGTAGCGCACCGCGGAGCCGAGGCCGCCGGCGGAGAAGGCCACCTCGCCGGTGACCTCCTCGCCCTGGCCGGGGCCGGGATTCACCGTGGGTGGAGGAGTCATGAGCGCGGCGGTGGGGGCGCAACCGGCCAGCGCGGCGGCGAGGAGGACCGGTGCGGCGCGTCGCCTCATCGGGCCGGCCCGGCCGGCGGCACGGTCTTCGGGAAGGTCATGTAGCCCTTGCCGAAGTACCAGGTCATGGCCTCGACGCGCATCTGCCCGGCGCGGACGGCAGGGTCCTGCTCGGCGAGCGCCTTCGCCTCGGCCACCGAGCCCACCCGGTAGACGCAGATGCCGCGGTAGTCGGGGTTGGTCTGGTCGCCGAACGGCCCGGCGACCACCATCTTGCCGGCCGCACCCATGGCCTCGAGGTGGCCGATGTGGGCCTTCTGGAGCGCCTGGGCCTCGTCGTCGGGCAGCTTCTTCCAGGTCGGCGCGCGCATCAGGAGGACGAGCTGGACGGTCTCGAACTCGAACTTGGCCTTGGCGGGCTCGGCGGCCTTCGCCTCGGCGGGCTTCGCCTCCTCGGCTGCGAGGGACGGCACCGGCGACGCGAGGAGTGCGGTGAGGAGGACGGCGATCGGGACGACGGGCCAGGCGCTTCGCATGGGACCCCCGTGGAGGTGTCCCGGTGTTCTAGCGTGAGGAACCGCTACTGGCACTCCGGCGATCCGGCGAAGGTCCGGAGGTTCGACCAGCCGACGTCCTCGGGGTTCGTGTACCCGTAGCCGGCACCGAGGATGACGTGCTTGCCGGACAGGTCGTACTGCCCGTGGGCGACCACGACGGGCCGTCCGTCGAGGAGCCCGCGGAACCACCCCTTCGAGGGCGAGCCCTCGAGCCGGAGGGTGTGCCACTTCCCGCTGACCGTTCCCGGGAGCGTGGCGAGGTAGCGGCGCAGGACGCCGCCGCGCCCGTCGGGCTCGTTCCACTCGAAGCGGGTCGGCTTCCCGGGCTCCTCCACCACCGCGATGGTGACGCCGTTCGCGATCAGTCCCGTGCCGGGACCTCCCACCGGGTCGGTGAAGGCGTGGATGTTCACGCCGCGCATCCAGCCCTCCACGGGGGGCATGAAGAACTCGACCTCGATGGCGAACGGGTCCCCCCGCGCGGCGGCTCCCAGCGGGAGGACGAGCTGTCCCCAGTCGGAGGTCACCTTCCAGGCCTTCCGCCCCCCCACCTCGGCCACGCCCTGGCCGCCCATCTTCCCGTTGCGGGTGGACGCCTCGTCGGGCCGCCTGTCGAGGTCCGTCCAGGTCGCCTGCCCCCAGTTGCAGGCGTTCGAGGACTCGGTGGCCCCGAACGCGAGGGGGGGGAGCGCCCCGGCCGACGACGCTCCCCGCCGCGCCGCGAGCGCTCCTCCGGCGGCGGCCGCGAGGGCGAGGACGAGGGCGGAGGCCCAGGCGGCCCACGCCGGCCAGCGCCGCCGGACC
>JBAVCR010000127.1:0-3497 GCA_049586815.1 Anaeromyxobacteraceae bacterium | reverse complement strand
GAGCGGGCCCGCGCCGCCGCCGCACCGGGCGCGGTGGCGGGGTCGACGAGCGTGCCCTCGCCGGGACGGGGGGGCGGCGCTGCGGAGAGGACACGGGCAGCCAGGCCTTCCGGGAGGATCTCCCCGTCTCCGGTCCGCGAGAGCTCCGCGAGCGCGATCGCCGCCGCGGCCCGGTCGAACGAATCGTCCCCGGCGGCGCCCAGCTCCTCGAGCAGGCGCACCTCGTCGTCCGGGATCCCTTCCAGGGCCCGATCGGCGAGCAGCGCGGTCTTGCGATCCGTGGTCATGTGGGAACCACGTCCTCCTCGACGTCCCCTCCACCCGTCTCTTCGCCCAGCAGGAGCTTGCGGATGCGCATGAGCCCCCTCCGGGCATGGGCCTTCACCGTCCCGAGCGGCATGCCGGTGCGGCCGGCGATCTCCTCGTGGGTGAGCCCCTCGGCGACCGACAGTCGCAGGATCTCCCGCTGCTCCGGACGCAGGTCCTTCATGGCCCGCGCGGCAAGCGCCGCCTCCGCGGAAGTCTCGATCCCGCCGTCGTGGCCGACCTCCGGCTGGCCTTCCCTGTCTCCGGGGTCCGCGTCGATGGACCGGGTCACTGGACGGCGCAGCACCTTCCGCCTCCGGTCGATGAGGCGCCTCCGCGCCACGACGGCCACGAAGGTCTCCTCCGAGCCGAGCGCGGGATCGAAACGCGCCCCGTTCGCCCACAGGTCGAGGAAGATCTCCTGGACCGCATCCTCCGCGTCGGGTCGTGAGGGGGACATCCGGCGCGCCAGCCCCCACACGATGGGGCCGAACCGGGCCAGGCATTCCCGGACCGCGGCCGGATCGCCAGTCGAGGCTCGCGCGAGCAGGGGCTGGAGTCCGGCCGGCATCTGCAACCGATATAGCCGGGACCTGGGGGGCGGCAACACCGGGAGTGTTGTCAGCGAACGTTTGCACCGCAAAGGCGCGACCCGCCTGCCCGGTGGTCCGGGAGGCGGGTCGGTCGTTCGGGGGAGGCGTCCTCAGGGAGAGGGCAGGATCACGTGGTCGATGACGTGGATGATTCCGTTCGAGGTGATGACGTCGGTGGCCACGATGTTCGAGGTCCGCGACCGGCGATCGGTGATGGCGAGCGTCGGGCTGATGGAGAAGGTCTCGCCCTGCACGGTGGCCGGCTGGATCCCCGGGACGACGTCGGCCTTCAGCACCCGGGCGCCGATCACGTGGTAGGTGAGCACCGCGGTGAGGAGCGAGGTGTCGGCGAGCAGCTGGTCCTTCGTCACGCCGAGCTCGCCGAGGAGCGCGGCGAAGGCGGCGTTGGTGGGCGCGAAGACGGTGAACGGACCCGGCCCGGAGAGCGTCGGGGCGAGCCCGGCCGCCACCACCGCCTCGACGAGGATGGAGAAGTCGGGAAGCGACTGGGCGGTCTGCACGAGGTTCTTGTCGGCCGGCAGGATCACGCGGTCGATGACGTGGACGACGCCGTTCGTGGCGAGGACGTCGGTGGCCACGATGCGGGCCGTGCGGTTCCGCCCGTCGGTGATGACGGCATCGGCGCCCGCCGCGTCGATCTTGAAGATGCCCCCGGCGAGCGGGCTCACGGCCTTGCCGATGGGGATCTGCGCCTTCAGCACCTGGGCGCCGAGGACGTGGTACTGGAGGACCGCGGTGAGCAGCGGCTTGTTCGCGAGCAGGTCGGCCTTCGTGACCCCGAGCTCGCCGAGAAGCGACGCGAAGGCGGCGTTCGTGGGGGCGAAGACCGTGAAGGGGCCGGGGCCGGAGAGCGTGCCGGCGAGGTCGGCCGCCACGACGGCCTCGACGAGGATGCTGAGGTCCGGGTTGCCCTGTGCCAGCTGGACCACGTTCTGGGTGGGTTCCGACGGGTTCGTGTCGCTCGAGTCGCCACAGGCGGCGAGAACGGCGACGAGGGAAAGCGCCAGGGGGGTTCGCAGCTGCGTCATGGGTCCGACCTCCGGCCGCCGGCCCCGTGTCCCGGGGAAGTGGCGGCGTTCCGCGGAGAGCTTCATGCGCTCCGGGTGTACCCCTTCCCTTCGCGAGCCACGGCGGCGCGGATGCGCGAATTCGCGAGGGAACCCTGGAGGGGACCGGGTGCATCCAGGAATCCCGACCCGGCGAACGGGTCCGCCCGCGCGTCGAGTTCCTGGCGTCCTCCGGGGCGAACCTGCTACGAGGCTGGACCATGTCGAGCCCGACCCCTGCTCCCGTCCCCTTCCGGAAGAGCCTCCTCATCGGCCTCGCGGCGGGCTGCTTCGGCGGCCTCGTGGGGCTGGGCGGCGGCGTGGTGATGGTGCCCCTCATGGTGGGCGTGGCCGCGCTCCAGCAGAAGCAGGCCCACGGGACGAGCCTCGTGGCGCTCGTGTTCACCGGCCTCGTCGGCGCGGCCACGTACGCCACGAAGGGTCGCGTGGACCTCATGGCGGCCGCGCTGCTCGCGGTGACCGCGACCTTGACGGCGCGGTTCGGCGCCCGCTACGCCCACGTCCTCCCGGAATGGAAGCTGAAGCGCTCCTTCGGCGCCTTCCTCCTCGCGGTGGCGGCCATCCTGCTCGCCCGGCCCTGGCTGGGGGGCTCGCCCACGCTGGCCACCCCGGCCACGCAGGCCGCGGTGCTGCTCTCCACCGGCGTCTTCGCGGGCTTCCTCTCCGGCATGATGGGCGTGGGGGGCGGCAGCATCATGGTGCCGGCGATGGTGCTCCTCGCCGGCTTCCCGCAGGTCGTGGCCCAGGGCAGCTCGCTCCTCGCCATGGTCCCGGCGGGAACGTCGGGAGCCGCCACCCACTGGAAGCTCGGGAACGTGGTGAAGGGGCTTCTCCCCGGACTCATCCCGGGGATCCTCGTCGGGACGTTCGTGGGGAGCAGCCTCGCGCTGCGGCTGCCCGAGACCGCGCTGCGCCTCACCTTCGCGGCCGTGCTCGTCTGGACCGGGTCGAAATATCTGAAGACGAGGCGACCGCCCACCCCGCCGGCGACGGGGTAGGCAACCCGACCCCCGCCGCCGGGGCGGGCACCCGGATTGGCGCCGCGGGGCTCCGGCGCGAGGCGTATCCTCCCGGCCTGGAGGTCGTCCATGGGCAAGGGAAAGCTGGTGGTGTTCGAGGGGATCTACGGGTCGGGCAAGCTCGTCGTCGACGTGGTGAACCGGCTCCGCGAGAAGCTCGTGGCGCGCGGGACCGAGGTCTACGAGATCGACAGCCCGGACACGGGGCGGGCGCGGGTGATGGGGGCGCAGGACCTCGACACGAGCTGGCGCTACGGCGTGTTCGAGGCCGACCTCTTCTTCGAGCTGGCGGGGCGCGCCCGGGTCGCGTCGGTGGTGCGGGACGAGCTGGCCCGCGGGAAGCTCGTCCTCTGCAAGGGCTTCACGCTGGCGTCGGCGGTCCACGCCCGGCTCCTCGGGCACGACTGGGTCGGCGAGGAGCTGAACGTGCTCGAGCGGCGGGCCCGCGGCATCCCATTCGGCCGCGAGGTGGTGCCCGACCTCACCCTCTT
>JBAVCR010000126.1:0-3898 GCA_049586815.1 Anaeromyxobacteraceae bacterium | reverse complement strand
GGTGAGGAGCGAACGGGCGGCCGTCGCCGGGGAGGCCGAGGAGGCCGAGGCGTCGGCCGAGCGCGGCGGCCAGCGCGCCGAGCGCCTCGAGGTCGCCCCCCACGCCGGCCCAGACGACGCGCGGACGTCGCGCCGTGGGAAACCCCCCGGCCCCGCGGATCTCGAGCCGCAGCGGGCGCGACCGGGCGGCCTCCTCCACGACGGCCGCGCCGATCGCGTCGACGCGCTCCCCGGGCACCGACCCGAGGAAGTGGAGCGTCAGGTGCAGGCGTGCGGGAGCGACCCAGCGGACGTCCTCGGCGTGCCTGCCCGCGGCCGCCCGCAGGGAGGCCTGCGCGGTCGCGAGCCTTCGCCGCACCGCCTCGGGCGGGTCGAGGGCCACGAAGAGGCGCAGGTTCGGGGCCACGTCCGCCTCCCCGGCGCGCCCGCGCCGGATCACTCCACGGTGACGCTCTTCGCCAGGTTTCGCGGCTGGTCCACGTCGGTGCCCTTCAGGTCGGCCACGTGGTAGGCGAGGAACTGGAGCGGCAGGATGGTGAGGAGCGGTGCGAGCAGCGGGGGGCTCGCCGGGACCACGAGCGCCGCCGAGGCCAGCCCGGCCGCATGGGTGTCGCCCTCGGCCACGACCGCGATCACCTGCCCGCCGCGGGCCCGGACCTCCTCCACGTTGCCGAGCGTCTTCTCGTAGCTCGGCTCCTTCACCGCGAGCACCACCACCGGGAGGTTCTCGTCGATGAGGGCGATGGGCCCGTGCTTCATCTCGCCGGCCGCGTAGCCCTCGGCGTGGATGTAGGAGATCTCCTTCAGCTTGAGCGCGCCCTCGAGCGCCACGGGGAACTGGGAGCCGCGCCCCAGGAAGAGCACGTCGCGGGCCGCGGCGCAGAGCTTCGCCACCGGGATCACGGTGGGCTCCTGCTTCAGCACGTGCTCCATCTGCTGCGGGATCCGCACCAGCGCCTCGAGGTGCTCGCGCGCCGCGGCCGCGGACAGGGTGCCGCGCAGCCTCCCGAGCTTCACGGCGAGGAGGAAGAGGCCGGCGAGCTGGGTGGTGAAGGCCTTGGTGGAGGCGACCCCGATCTCCGGTCCGGCGTGGGTGTAGAGCGTGCCCAGGCTCTCGCGCGGGATGGCGGAGCCGAGGACGTTGCAGATGGCGTAGGTGCGGGCGCCGCGCCGCTTCGCCTCCTTCACGGCGGCGAGCGTGTCGGCCGTCTCCCCCGACTGCGAGATGGCGAGGACCAGCGTCCGCGGTCCCACCACCGGGTCGCGGTGGCGGAATTCGCTCGCCAGCTCCACGTCCACCGGGAGGCGGGCCAGCTGCTCGATCATGAGCCGTCCGGAGAGGCCGGCGTGCCAGCTCGTCCCGCAGGCCACCACCACGACGCGATCGACGTCCCTCACCCAGGCGGGATCGAGCTCCATCCCGTCGAGGACGACGTCGCCCTCCTCGAGCGAGACCCGTCCCCGGATGGTGTCGATCACCGCCCGGGGCTGCTCGAAGATCTCCTTGTGCATGAAGTGCTTGTGGCCGTCCTTCTCGGCGGCCACCGCGCTCCACTCGATGCGCCGCGGCTCCCGCGTCACCGGCTTGCCGGCGGCGTCCTCGATGGAGATGCCGGCCGCGGTCAGCACGGCGAGCTCGCCCTCCTCGAGGTAGTTCACCGTGCGGGTGTGCTCGAGGATGGCCGGGACGTCGGAGGCGAGGAAGTTCTCCCCCTCGCCGTAACCCACCACGAGCGGGCTCGCGTTCTTCGCGGCCACGATGGTGCCGGGCCACTTCTCGGCGATGACGGCGATGGCGTAGGTGCCCCGGACCTGGCGGAGCGCCTCGCGGACCGCGGCGCGCAGGTCGGCGGCGCCCCGCTCCAGCGCGCCCGAGATCAGGTGCGCGAAGATCTCGGTGTCGGTCTCGCTCGTGAACCTGTGGCCGGCGGCGATGAGCGTGGCCCGGAGCTCGAGGTGGTTCTCGACGATCCCGTTGTGCACCACGGCCACGCCGCCGGAGCGGTGCGGGTGGGCGTTCTCGTCCGAGGGACGCCCGTGCGTCGCCCAGCGCGTGTGGCCGATGCCGGTCGTCCCCACGAGCGGCGCGTCCCGGAGACGGTCCACCAGGTTCTGGAGCTTGCCCTTGCTGCGGCGGATGTCGAGCCCGGCCGGACCGACCACCGCCACGCCGGCCGAGTCATAGCCGCGGTACTCCAGCCGGCGCAGGCCACCCACCACCAGGTCCACGCAGGAGCGGGGACCGACGTACCCGACGATTCCGCACACGGCCGCTCTACCCCTTCCCCTGGCGGCGGGCCGCCTGCTTCCTCGCCCAGCCGTTCTTGTTCACCTGCCGTGCACGGCCGAGCGCCAGGGCGCCGGCCGGCACGCTCTCGGTGAGCGTGGAGCCGGCCGCGACGTAGGCCCCCTTCCCGATGGAGATGGGAGCCACCAGGATCGAGTCGGACCCGACGAAGACCCCGTCGCCGATGCGGGTGGGGTGCTTCTTCTCCCCGTCGTAGTTGCAGGTCACCGTGCCGCATCCCACGTTGACGCCGGCGCCGATGGTGGCGTCGCCGAGGTAGGTGAGGTGGTTGGCCTTCGACCCCTTGCCCATCGTGGTCTTCTTCAGCTCCACGAAGTTCCCCAGGTGGACGCCCTCGGCGATGCGGGCCTCCGGCCGAAGCCGGGAGAAGGGGCCGACCACGCAGCGAGGCCCCACCTCGGCCTTCACGAGGTGACAGTAGGGGAGGAACACCGTTCCGTCGTCGACCACCGTGTCGACGAGGATGCAGCCCTGGCCGATGACGCAGCCCGCGCCGATGCGGGTCGCGCCGCGCAGCCGGACCGAGGGCTCGATCACCGTGTCCGGGCCGACCTCCACGCCCTCGTCGGCGTCGAAGCGCTCGGGGTCCTCGATGGTCACGCCCGACTCCATGAGGGCGGCGGCGATGCGCCGGGTCATGGCCCGGATGGCGAGGGAGAGGTCCTCCTGGTCGTTCACCCCGGAGGCCTCCACCGGCGAGACGCGCACGGCCACCGCGCCCGGGCCGTCGGCGGCGAGGGCCACGAGGTCGGTCAGGTAGAACTCGCGCTGGGCGTTCCGGGCGTCGACCCGCGACAGCGTGGACCAGAGGAAGTCGGCGTCGGCCACGTAGAGGCCGGCGTTCACCTCGCGGATCTGGCGCTCCTCGGGGGTGGCGTCCTTCTCCTCCACGATGAGCGCGGGCCCCTTGCCCGGCGCGTGCACCACCCGCCCGTAGCCCTCGGGGTTCTCGAGGTCCATGGTGGCGAAGGCGAGCGACCCGGGCGCGGTGCGGGCGTCCACCACCGCGTGGAGGGTGTGCGCGGTGAGCAGGGGCGTGTCGCCGGAGAGGATCACGATCGGCCCGCGGTGGCCGCGCAGGGACGGCTTCGCGGCCAGGACCGCGTGGGCGGTGCCGAGCTGCTTCTCCTGCCGCGCGAAGCGCAGCGGGGCCCCGGGCAGGGCGGCGCGCAGGCCGGCCTCGACCTCGTCGGCCTGGTGGCCCACCACCACCACCACCGGGTCGGCGCCGGCCTCGAGCGCCCGCTTCACCGGGTAGTACACCATGGGCTTGCCGCACACCTGGTGAAGGACCTTGGCGCGGCGGGTCCGCATCCGGGTGCCCTTGCCGGCGGCGAGGACGATGGCGGCGAGCGGGGTGCGGCGCGTGCGCTTGGTCTTGGGCTTCGGCATGGCGCCGAGGCTAGGGCCACCGGCCCCGGGAATCAAGGACGGGTGGCGGGGGACAGGCGGCCCTCCCGTGCTACGGATGGGGCCATGACCGCCGCAGCCCTCCTCCTGCCCCTCCTCTGCTCCCACGTCGCCGTCTCCCCCCGGGGGGCCGTGGCCGCGGCCCACCCCGCCGCCAGCGAGGCGGGCGCCGCCGTCCTG
>JBAVCR010000125.1:0-4534 GCA_049586815.1 Anaeromyxobacteraceae bacterium | reverse complement strand
CTCCTCGATCTCGCCCAGCGCCTGGCCCACGGCGACGGTCTCGCCGGTCTGGCGGAGCACCCGGCGCAGCACGCCCGAGGCCGGCGCCGGGACGGCCACGGTCGCCTTCTCGCTCTCCACCTCGACCACCGGCTCGTCGCGGGCGACGGCCTCCCCTTCCTTCTTCAGCCACTGCCCCACCTGCGCGGTGGTGACGCTCTCGCCCAGCGACGGGACCTTCAGCTCGACGGCCATGGATTCACTTCCCTCCCGGAGAACGGATCAACCGAGCGCCTCCTCGACGAGCGCCTGCTGGACGAGCTTGTGGCGGGTGGCCGAGCCCGAGGCCGGGCTCGGGCTCGCCGGCCGCGAGACGACCGAGGTCCGCGCGTCGAACCCGGGCACCGCCGCGCCGAGCGCGTCGCGGATGTGGGGCCAGGCGCCCATGTTGCGCGGCTCCTCCTGCACCCAGAGCACCTCCGCCGAGGACGGATGGGGCGCGAGCGCCGCCTGCAGCTCGTTCACGCGGAGCGGATAGAGCTGCTCGAGGCGCACGATGGCGACGTCGCCCTTCTTCCGGGCCGCCCGCCTCTCGGCGAGGTCGTAGTAGACCTTGCCGGAGCAGAGCAGGACCCGGCGCACCGCGGCCGGGTCGGCCACGCCGGCGTCGGGCAGCACCGGGTGGAACCGGCCCTGCACGAGCTCCTCGAGCGGCGAGACGGCGGCCGGGTTCCGCAGCAGGCTCTTCGGCGACATGACGATCATCGGCTTGCGGAACGGGGAGAGCACCTGGCCGCGCAGCGCGTGGAAGATCTGGGCCGGCGTGGTGAGGTTCACCACCCGCCAGTTGTCCTCCACCGAGAGCTCGAGGAACCGCTCCAGCCGGGCGCTCGAGTGCTCGGGCCCCTGCCCCTCCATGCCGTGCGGCAGGAGCAGCACGAGACCGGAGAGGCGGTTCCACTTCACCTCGGAGGCGGAGAGGAACTGGTCGATGAGGACCTGGGCGCCGTTCACGAAGTCGCCGAACTGGGCCTCCCAGAGGACGAGCGCCTCGGGCTGCTCCAGGCTGTAGCCGTACTCGAAGCCGAGCGCGGCGGCCTCGGAGAGCAGGCTGTTGTACACGTGGACCTTCCCCTGCCCCTCCCGGAGGTTCGCGAGCGGCATGTACGACGCGCCGTTGCGGACGTCGTGGATGACCGCGTGGCGGTGGCTGAAGGTGCCGCGGCAGACGTCCTGCCCCACCAGCCGGACGGCGTGCCCGTCCCAGGCGATGGTCCCGTAGGCGAGCTGCTCGGCGAAGCCCCAGTCGAGCGGGCGCTTGCCGCGGGCCATCTCGGCGCGGGCCTCGAAGAGCTTGCCGATCTTGGGGTTGGGCTCGAACCCGGCCGGGATCTCGGAGAGGTGCCGGGCGACGTGGGCCATCCGGTCGGCGGGCACCGCCGTGACGACCTCGTCGGCGAGCGGCAGCGGCCCTCCGCGGTAGGCGCTCCAGACGCCCTCGGCGGCCGAGGGGACCGGGACCGCGGCCACCGCGGCCGACGCCTGGTAGGCCTCCTCGAGACGGGCCTGGTAGGCGCGGGTCATCCCGGCCACCTGGTCCTCGGTGACCACCCCGTCCTTCTGGAGCTCCGACGCGAAGGCGCGCGGGAACGGCGTCTTCGCGGCGATGGCCCGGTACATGACGGGCTGGGTGAAGGTGGGCTCGTCGCCCTCGTTGTGCCCGAACTTCCGGTAGCCCCATACGTCGAGGACCACGTCGCGGTGCCAGCGTTGCCGGAAGTCGGCGGCGAGCAGCACCGCCTGGGCCACCGCCTCGACGTCCTCGCCGTTCACGTGGAAGACGGGGATGTCGAGCATGAGCGCCACGTCGGTGGCGTAGGTGGTGGAGCGGGAGTCGCGCGGCGAGGTGGTGAAGCCGATCTGGTTGTTCACCACGACATGGATGGTGCCGCCGCAGCGGTAGGCGGGCAGGCCGGACATGTTGAAGGTCTCGGCCACGATGCCCTGGCCGGCGAAGGCGGCGTCGCCGTGGATGAGGACCGGGATGGAGCGCTGCCCCTCCTTGTCGCTGAAGCGGTCCTGCTTGGCGCGCACCCGCCCCTGGACGACCGGGTCGATCCACTCGAGGTGGCTCGGGTTGAAGGCGAGCGAGAGGCGCAAGCCGCCGTCGGCGGTGTCGCGCGTGCTGGAGTAGCCGAGGTGGTACTTCACGTCGCCGCCGGCCGCGCCGTTGATGATGGCCTGGTCGCGGAACTCGGCGAAGATGTCCCGGAGCGGCTTCCCGAGCACGTTGGCGAGCACGTTCAGGCGGCCGCGGTGCGCCATGCCGATGACGACGTTGCGCACCCCGTAGCCGACGGCGCGATCGAGGAGCAGCTCCAGCAGCGGCACGAGGATCTCCGTGCCCTCGAGCGAGAAGCGCTTCGCGCCCAGGAACCGGGTGCCGAGGAACTGCTCGAACATGCCGGCCTGCAGCAGCTTCTCGAGCAGCCGGGCCTTCACCTCGGGCGCGAGGGTGAGGCGGTTGCGCGTCCGCTCCATGCGCTGCTCGAGCCAGCCGCGCAGCTCGCGGTCGTGGATGTGGCCGAGCTGCACGCCGAGCGTGCGGCCGTAGGTCTCCTGGAGGCGGGCGACGAGCGCGCGCAGCGTGTCGCCGGGCTCGGCGCCCGGGCCCACCGGGCGATCCAGGTCGGACGCGGAGAGCCCGAACTCGGCGAGGTCGAGCCGCTCGGCGCGGCGGCGCTCCAGCCCGAGGGGGTCGAGGTCCGACTGCAGGTGGCCGAAGGTCCGCCAGGCCCGGACCAGCCGGTCGACCTTGAGGCGGAAGGCCTCCCGGTCGTCGGCGCGCGACGCGGCGCCGTCGCGCCCGGAGCGCGCGGGCCACGAGGCTGGAGCCGGAGCCGCATCGGCGACGGGCGGAAGGGACTCGAAGTAGGCCCGCCAGCGCTCGTCGACCGAGGTGGGATCCTGCAGCCAGGCGAAGTACAGGTCCTCGACGAAGCCGAGGTTCGAGGCGCTCGGCGCGGCGGGGGGCGCGTCGCTCGGGGAGTGCATGTGCGGCCGATCATAACCACCGCACCCCGACGAATTCTCGCCGGATGCGGCGTCCCGTGTGGAGCGCATCGCCTCGGGCGAGGGCTGTACCCCGGCGGGTGGCCGGACCTGGACGGGGACCGGACGGGCAGCCGGGGAGGAACCCGCGACGCCGGCGAGCCCTACGGGCCGGGCGGCCCGGCGTGGCGCCCCACCACCTGGAGGAGCTCCTCGAGGTCGAAGGGCTTGGAGAGGTAGGCGTCGGCCTGCGGCAGGGTGCTCGCCCCCGGCATGGCGGCGGTCATGATGGCGACCGGCACGCCCTCGGCGATGCGCTCGTCCCGGAGCCGCTCGAGCAGCTGGGGGCCGTTCATCACCGGCATGACGAGGTCGAGCACGAGGAGCGACGGCCGCCGCGCCCGGAGGTAGGCGAGCGCCTCCTCGCCGTTCACGGCGACGTCGACGGCGTATCCCTCGAATCCGAGGAAGTCGGCGATTCCCTGGCGGATGCCGGGGTCGTCTTCCACGACGAGGATGGCCATCCGTCGGAGATAACCGGCGGCCGGGCCAGGCGCCACGCACCGTAGGCGACGAGCAGGATCGCCCCGTACTGGGCCGGCGTGAGCCCGAGGTACCTGCCGTCGGCGTAGGGCACGTCCGTGGCGCGGAGGAAGTCGAGGAGGAAGCGGGCCACGCCGTAGAGCACGGCGAGCAGCCCGAGCAGCCGGCCGGGCAGCCTCCGCCTGGCCCAGAGCGCCCAGAGCAGCGCGGCGATGGCGGTGAGGACGATGGCCTCGTAGAGCCCCAGGTCGTGGCGCGCCCCGCCGGGGAAGCGGACGGCGAGCGGGAAGTCGGTCAGGGTCCCGGGGTGGTCGTGCACGAGGAAGCACCCCACCCGGGCGATGGCCCAGCCGGTGGGGACTCCCACCGCGAAGGAGTCGCCGTAGGCGGCGAGCGGCACGCGCCGGAGGTGGAAGAAGGCGAGCGCGGCGAGGATGCCGCCGGCGAGCCCGCCGAACGAGGAGAGCCCGTCCCAGAACTCGAGCACGCGTCGCGGGCTCCGGAGCTCGTCCGGGTGGTAGAGCCCGACGTGGACGAGGTGGCCGACGAGGATGCCGGCGAGGACGCCCCAGACGGCGTAGTCGAGGATCGGGCGCGGGTCGAGGCCGCGCCTTCCGGCCGCCCAGGAGGCCGAGCGCACCCCCACCGCCACGCCGAGCGCGGCGAGCATTCCGAAGACCTGGAGGGTGACGGGCCCGAGGTGGAGGGCGGGGGGCTCGAACCAGGGGATCAACGGCGCGCCGGAGGCGACGCGGCTAGCGCAGCGCCATCGCCGCGGCGAGGGCGAGGAAAGCGAGGACGGCGAGCGTCCACTGTCCGGCCAGCGGAGGGCGGGGTGCGGCGAGCGCGACGGCGCGGGGAGAGGTCCTGTGCTTCATGGTCGTCCTTCCGGCGTCCCCCTCGATCGGGGACACGTGGACTCCATTACCGGGCGCGGGCGATGGCGCCAGCGGAAATCGGC
>JBAVCR010000124.1:0-1921 GCA_049586815.1 Anaeromyxobacteraceae bacterium | reverse complement strand
GCCTCCTTCACGAAGGCGCTGTCGAGGAGGCCCGGCGTGGCCAGTCCGCGAGCTAGGCGCGCCTCGCGCCGGGCAGGACGCGCCTCAGGATCATCCGCAGGATGACCGCGGTCGGCGCGCCGACGATGGCGCCGAGCACGATGGCCCAGAGCGAGGGGACCACGGCGCGGCCCGGCGTGACGTTGTAGGAGACGACGAGGCCGAAGCCCAGGGCGATGCCGGCGGCGATGGCCGCCCCGGAGTCGCGCCGGCAGCGCACCTCGCCGGCGGCGGCGAGCAGGAGCGCGAGGAGCGAGAGCACGAGCGCCACCCCGTGCGGGATCCAGTCGCCGAAGATCTCGACCCGCAGCGGCGCGGACGAGAGCCCCTGGACGCGCTCCAGGCGGATCTCCTTCGCGTCCCTGGGGATCCGGGCCTCGAACCAGTCGGCGTCGTGGTCGTGGGTGACCTTGGTGCTCCCGCCGCGCCCCACCCGGGCGAAGCCCGTGGTGCGCTTCAGCTCGCCCTCGACGGGCCGCTCGAAGCCGCCCAGGCGGAAGGAGACCACCGGCTCCGCCGCGCCGCCGAGGCGCGTGGAGACGAGGAGGAGGACCGACCCGTCGGTGCCGGCGGGAAGCGCCTGGGTCTCGTCGGGGCGGGTGAACTCGGCCACGGCGCGGGGCTCGCCGGGGTGGACCGCCTCGAAGGCGGGGACGGCGGCCACGCCGAAGGTGAGGAGCGCCGCAGCGGCGAGCATGAGCTTCGTGCCCGGGTCGACGGACGGCGAGAGGGCGGGCCGCGCCACCATGAGGGCGAGCACGAGCGGGACGAGGACCGCGACGATCCCGCCCACGGCGGAGTCGGTGAGGAGCCCGGTCGTCCAGAAGACGCCCACCCCGACGACGACGGTCAGGCCGAACGAGGGGAGGAACCAGGGGCGCACGAGCCCCTCGAACTGGCTCGGGGTGTCGCTGCTTTCGTCGGACATCGGGCGGGGCTCCGCGGCTCGAAAGGCCGGAAAATGGACAGGATCGATATCGCCCATACCATGCGTTGCAATGGCGCGTCGGCTCGAATTGCACGACTGGGACGATCTTCCGGGTACCGAGGAGCAGGGGCCGGGCTGGGCCATGGTCCTCGGCGACAGCATCGCGGTGCTGGAGAAGCTGCCACCGCGATCGGTCGACCTCGTCTTCGCCGACCCTCCCTACCACCTGTCGAACGGCGGCACCACCTGCCAGGGCGGCCGCCGCGTCCGCGTGGACAAGGGGGCCTGGGACCAGTCGCACGGCGTGGAGGCCGATCACGCCTTCCAGCGCGCCTGGCTGCAGGCGTGCCGCCGGGTCCTGAAGCCCTCGGGCACCATCTGGGTCTCCGGCACGCAGCACGTGATCTTCTCGGTCGGCTACGCCATGCAGGAGCTGGGCTTCCACCTCCTCAACACGGTGACCTGGTTCAAGCCGAACGCGGCGCCCAACCTGGCCTGCCGCATGTTCACCCACTCCACCGAGATCCTGCTCTGGGCCGCGCCGATGAAGTCGAAGCCTCTCGCCCACCGGTTCAACTACCGGGACATGAAGGCGCGGAACGGCGGCAAGCAGATGCGCGACCTCTGGGAGGTCTCCGAGCGCCCGGAGCCGGGCGGCGCGCAGGTGGTCTGGCCCCTCCCCACCCCGGGGCCGCGCGAGAAGCTGCACGGCCGCCACCCCACCCAGAAGCCGCTCTCGCTGCTCGAGCGGGTCATCGCCGCGAGCTCCGTCGAGGGTGACCTGGTCCTCGACCCCTTCATGGGCTCCGGCACCACCGGCGTCGCCGCGGTGCAGGCGGGCCGGCGCTTCCTCGGCGTGGACATGAACGAGGAGTACCTCGACCTGGCCGCGCGCCGCGTGCGCGCCACCGGCGAGGCGCCTGCTGCCGAGGCCCGGGCCGGATAGGCCCGCTG
>JBAVCR010000123.1:0-9162 GCA_049586815.1 Anaeromyxobacteraceae bacterium | reverse complement strand
GGTCTACGCCGCCTCCTCGTGCCCGTCTGCGGCCGCGGGGAGCCTCGCCGCCGCGCTCCGCACCCGCGCCGGCGACGCCGACCTGCCGCTCTTCGACCTCCGCGGGGAGGAGGCCTTCCGCCACCTCGTCCGCGTGGCCGCCAGCCTCGAGTCGGGGGTCATCGGCGAGCCGCAGGTGCTCGGCCAGGTGAAGGAGGCCTTCGGCCGGTCCGCCGAGGCGGGCACGGTGGGCAAGGAGCTCTCCTCGGTCATCGCCCGGGTCCTCCAGGTCGCGAAGCGCGTCCGCACCGAGACGGCCATCGGCCGCTCGGGCATCTCCTGGGGCCACGCCTCGGCCGATCTGGCCGAGAAGGTCCTGGGCCCGCTCGAGGGGCGCCGCGCCGTGGTCGTCGGGGCCGGCGAGATGGCGAGACTCTCCGCCCAGCACCTGCGCGAGCAGGGGATGCAGATCACCGTGGTGAACCGCACGGTCGCGAACGCCGAGGCGCTGGCGCGCGAGGTCGCGGGCGAGGCCCGCCCCATCGACGCGCTCTCCGAGGAGCTCGTGCGCGCCGACGTCGCGGTCGTGGCGGCCCCGGTGGCCCTCGAGGCCCTCGAGCCGCGCGGGGCCTCGTCGCTCATGAAGCAGCGCCGCCACCGCCGGCTCCTGCTCCTCGACCTGGCCGTCCCGCGCGCCGTCCCGCCTGCGCTCGGGGAGGTCGACGGCATCTACGTCTGCGACGTCGACGACCTGGCCCGCATCCAGCGCCAGGCCCAGGAGGCCCGCACCGGGGCCATCCGCGACGCCGAGCGCATCATCGACGCCGAGGTGGAGCGATTCGCCCGCGAGCTCGCCGAGCGCCGCGCGGCCCCCATCATCGCCGCCGTTCGCCACCGCGCGTCGGCCATCGCCCGCGAGGAGGTCGAGCGGACGGTGAAGCGGCTGGGGGGCGACCCGGAGATCGAGAAGCGGCTCGACGCCCTCGCCGGCGCCATCGTCGCGAAGCTCCTCCACCAGCCGAGCGTCCGGCTCCGCCTGGCCGGCCAGGACGAGGAGCGGGGCGACGAGCTCATGGCGGCGGCCGCCCGGATCTTCGACGTCCAGCCGGGCGCGGGTTCCGCGCCCATGGCCTGATCCCGCACTGGCGGCAAAGGTTGCGTGGGACCCTCCCGGGGGCGCAGATCGAGCGATCCGGATCGTCCGTTTTCGCCACGATCCGTTCGAGCGCCCTCCATCGGCAGTTGAAATCCACCGTCATGCTGGCAGGTTGAGCCAAGGTGGGTGATATGGCGCGCTCCTTGCGAAACGCCAGGCCTGGCCCTCACCGACGAGACCCATGGAGCCGCTGAGCCACCTCTGGAGCAAGCTCGACCGGAGCGTACGCGCCCGGATCATCCTCCCCACCGCGGTGCTCTTCGCCGCGGTGCTCGGGACGATGGTCTACGTCGCCGTGAGCGCCTACGGCAGCGACATCGAGAAGGTGCAGCGGGAGCGGGCCGAGATCTTCGCCGCCAACGTCGCCTCCGGCGTGACCCAGACGATGATGGAAGGGCAGCCGAACCAGGTCCCCGACCTCCTCGAGCTGGCCCGGAGCCACCGCGCCGACCTGGAGTCGATCAGCCTGCTCCGCCCCGACGGGCAGGTCGCCTACTCGACCGACCGCCGCCTCATCGGAAGCCACCCCTGGGGCGGGATGGAGTCGTTCGGCCAGCCGCGGGTGGTGTCGGCGCCGGGCGGGGAGCAGGCGCAGTACGCCGTGGTGCGCCCCATCGCCAACGTCGAGAAGTGCTCCTCCTGCCACGGGCGCGAGTCGCGCATCAACGGCTGGGTCGACCTCCGGTTCACCCGGGCGCCGGCCATGGCCGCCCAGGGGGAGCTGGCCCGCACCCTGTCGGTGAGCACCGGCGTCGCCCTCCTCATCCTGCTCGCCATCGCCTGGTGGCTCATCGGCCGCGAGGCCGTGGCGCCGCTCCAGCGGCTCGTCGCCGCCATGGCGAAGGCGGAGGCCGGGGACCTCACCGTGCGGGCCGACGAGGGACGCCCCGACGAGCTCGGCACGGCGGCGCGGGGCTTCGACGCCACGCTGGCGGCCCTGCGTCGCAGCCAGGCGGAGCTCGAGGCCTTCTACCGGGAGCGCATGGTGCGGGCCGACCGGTTCGCCACCGTGGGCGAGATGGCGACCGGCCTCGCCCACGAGATCAAGAACCCGCTCGCCGGGCTCTCCGGGGCCCTCGAGCTCCTCGCCGAGGACCTGAGCGGCAACCCACGCCAGGCCGACGTGGTGGGGGAGATGCGCCACCAGGTGGCGCGCCTCACGAACACCATGGAGAGCCTGCTCTCGTTCGCCCGTCCGCCCAAGGCGCGCCTGCGCGACACCGACCTGAACGCCACCCTCGAGAAGGTCCTGTTCCTCGTCCGGCAGCAGCGGCGGCTGGCCGCGGTCCACGTGGAGGCCGACCTGGGCGAGGTGCCGCACGTCCTCGCCGACCCGAACCAGCTCGAGCAGGTCTTCCTCAACATCTGCCTGAACGCCTGCCAGGCCATGGGACCGGCGGGCGGGAAGCTCACGGTGCGCTCCCGGGTCACCGAGGGGCGCGTCACCGTGGACGTGGAGGACACCGGACCCGGCATCCCGGAGAACGTCCGCCCCAACCTCTTCAAGCCGTTCTTCACCACCAAGCGGGAGGGCAACGGCCTCGGGCTCGCCATCTCGGCGCGCATCGTCGCCGAGCACGGCGGGAACATCGGGTACCGCTGCCCCGCCCAGGGTGGGACCATCTTCACCGTCGCGCTCCAGCCCGTGAAGCCGGCTGCCGAGCGCCCCGCGGAGCTGACCGCATGACCAACACCGCCGCGCGCATCCTCGTCGTCGACGACGAGAAGCTCATCCGCTGGTCCGTGGGCGAGCGCCTCCAGCGCGGAGGCTACGAGGTGCTGTCCGCCGAGTCGGGCGAGGAGGCCCTCGACGTCCTGGCCGCCCAGTCGCCCGACCTCATGCTCCTCGACGTGCGCCTCCCCGGCATCGACGGCCTGGTCACGCTCCAGCGCGCGCTGGCGCAGGCCCCCGAGCTCGCCGTGCTCATGATGTCGGCGCACAGCACCGTGGACATCGCCGTGGAGGCGATGAAGCACGGCGCCATCGACTTCCTGGTGAAGCCCTTCCCGTTCCAGGCCCTCGACGCCGCCGTGGAGCGGGCGCTCACCAGCGCGCGGACCCGCCGGCAGATCCAGGCGCTCACCCAGGAGCGGCGCGGGGGCGCCGAGGCGCTGGCGGCGCTGGTCGGGCCGTCACCGGCCATGGAGCAGGTCCGGGCCATGGTCTCGCGCCTCTCCGGCAGCGACGCCACCACGGTGCTCGTCGAGGGGGAGAGCGGGGCCGGCAAGGAGGTCGTGGCCCGCGCGGTCCACTTCTCGAGCGGCCGCGCCGAGCGTCCCTTCCTCCAGGTGAACTGCGCGGCGCTGCCCGAGCACCTCCTGGAGAGCGAGCTCTTCGGCCACGAGCGCGGCGCCTTCACCGACGCCCACGCCCAGAAGCGCGGCCTCTTCGAGAGCGCCGAGGGCGGCACGGTGATGCTGGACGAGATCGGCGACCTCCACCCGGGCGGGCAGGCCAAGCTCCTGCGCCTCCTCGAGAACAAGACCTTCCGTCGGGTGGGCGGGGTCACCGAGCTGCGCGCCGACGTCCGGGTCCTCGCCGCCACCAACGTGAACCTGGAGGAGCGGGTCTCGGAGGGGCGCTTCCGCGCCGACCTCTTCTTTCGCCTCAACGTGGTGCGGATCGTCATGCCCGCGCTCCGGGAGCACCCGGAGGACATCCCCACCCTCTGCGCCCACTTCATCGCGCGCTTCAACCAGGAGATGAAGCGCCACGTGAAGGGCGTGAGCGCCAACGCCATGCAGGTGCTCCAGGCCTACCACTGGCCCGGGAACGTCCGCGAGCTCCGCAACGTGGTGGAGCGCGCCTTCATCCTCCACGCGGGTGCGGAGGAGCTGCGCCCCGAGCACCTGCCCCCGGAGCTGCGCGGCGCCGCGACGGCCGCGGCGACGCGCAGGGCGGAGAAGCCGGCGGCGGCCGTGCCGCAGGACGGCCTCGTCCTCGAGGACGTGGAGAAGAAGCTCATCCAGGAGGCCCTGGAGCGCTCGAGCGGGAACCAGTCGCGCGCGGCGCGCCTCCTCGGCATCAGCCGCGACACCCTGCGCTACCGCCTGAAGAAGCACGGCATGGGGTGAGGTCGCCTCCCGGGAGGCGGGACGGCAGCTAGCCCGCGGCGAGCAGCTCGACCGGCTCGGTCGCGCTCCGGGCCGGGCGGAGCACCTCGACCTCGGCGGCCAGCGGGGAGAGCGCGGCGCGGAGCTTGCCCCGCGCGCGGATCTCGATCTGCCGGGCGCGCTCGCGGGAGAACCCGAAGCGGGAGCCCAGGTCCTGGAGCGAGGCCGGGTCGTCGGCCATGAGGCGCTGCTCGACGATGAACCGCTCCCGGTCGTCGAGCAGGGAGAGGGCGCTCTCCACGCCGCGGCGGACGCGGTCCGACTCGCGGGCGGAGGAGAGCTGGTCGTCGGGGAGGGCGGTAGCGGACGGGACCCGGTCCACGTGCGAGCTGCCGCCGTCCGGGTCTGGCGCGTCGAGGGACATGTCGCGTCCCTCGAGCCGGCGGGTGGCCTCGCGGACGTCCTCGGGACGGACCTTCAGGTGGCGGGCCACGCGGTCGTCGAGGTCGTCGCGGTCCTCCGGCGCCCCGGCGCGCGACAGCTCGCGGCGGGTGCGGGCGAGGGCGAAGAAGAGGCGGCGCTGCGCCTGCGTCGTGCCGACCTTCACCACCGACCAGGACTGCAAGATGTAGCTCTGGATGTACGCGCGGATCCACCATACGGCGTAGGTGATGAGGCGGATGCCCTGGTCGGGGTCGAACTTGCGGACCGCCTTCATGAGGCCCAGGTTTCCCTCCTGGACCAGGTCGGCGAGCTTGATCCCGTAGCCGCGGTAGCTCGAGGCCACCTTCACGACGAAGCGCAGGTTGGCGGTCACGAGGGCCTTCGCGGCGTCCTCGTCCCCGTGATCGCGGAATGCTCGGGCGAGGGCCTGCTCCTCGTCGACGGTCAGGATGGGGTGCTGCCCGACCTCGTCCAGGTACGCATCCAGCGTCTCGCGCCTCATGCCTTCACTCTGAGCAACCGGGATGCCAACGTCGAGGGACTCGAAATGTGGTCCGATGTCGGATGGATGCCTCCATCCCGGGACACGGATTGGGTGTCGAGGTCTTACCTTTTTACCGGAAGGGCCCACGAAAACTGCCCAGTTGGGGCAAGGACCCCACTGGAACGCCCCGATGGGGCGGTGGTCCGGGTTCTGACCCATCTGGGTCGACGCGACCCCTTGCGCCGCGGCCGCCTCGGCCGCATCGTGGTGACCACATCCTTCGGCCATGAGCGACCTCCACCCGAACACACCAGCCACCGAGCATCGCAGCGAGCGCGACGAGAAGGCGAGCCAGCTCGCCTTCGTGGCCCACGAGATCCGAAACCCGCTCTCCACGGCGCTGTGGAGCGTGGAGTTGCTCGCCCGGATGAGCCCGGAGGAGCGCGGCGGTCCCCGCGGGGAGAAGCTCTCCAAGATGTCGCTCCGGGCCCTCGGGCGGCTTCGCCGCCTCGTGGAGGACCACCTGCTCGCCGCGCGGCTCGACGTGGGCGGGATCCCCGTGGAGCTGGAGGAGGTCCCGGCGCGTGAGGTCTTCCCCGGGGCTACCGCGATCGGGGCAGGCTCGCTCGAGCTGGAGCTCGAGGCTGGGCTCTCCGTCGTGGGTGACCCGGGACTCGTCCGCCGCATCGTCGACGGCGTCTTGCTCGCCGCGGCGCGCGGCGGCGCGGACGTGCGCGTCCACGGCGTCCGCAAGGGCAGGATGGCCCGCTTCCGGGTCGAGGGGGCGAAGGCCTCCGCCGAGGAGCTCCTCGACCCGCGCCGTGGCGACGCGGGCGATACCCGGGGAGCCGCGCTCGCCCTTCCGCTCGCCCGGAGGGCCACTCTGGTCCTGGGCGGGGCGCTGCACGCCGAGGACGGGGCCTGGGTCCTCGAGCTTCCGGCGCCGGAAGCTCCGCGGCGACAGAGCTAGCGGGCCGGTCCGGCCCCTCCAACCCTTGACAGAGGGGGGGGCCTCCGCTACAAGTCCGCGCTCCCAATCCGTTTTCTGCAAGTCCTTCCCGGCCATCCGTCGCGGGGCGGACCAATGCGAGGTCGAACATGGCTACTGGTCTCCTGGGTCGCAAGGTCGGCATGACGCACGTCTTCAACGCCGACGGCGACTGCATCCCCGTCACCGTCCTCCAGATGGGCCCCTGCACCGTCATCCGCCGCAAGACGGCGGAGAAGGACGGCTACGACGCCGTCGTGCTGGGCTTCGTCGAGGTCGCCGAGAAGAAGGAGAAGCGGCTCTCCCGGGCCGAGGTCGGCGTCTTCAAGAAGGCCGGCACGCCGGTCTTCCGCCACCTGAAGGAGGTCCGGCCCCGCGACCCCAAGCTCCTCGGCGAGCTGAAGACCGGGGACGTGGTCAAGGTCGACCAGGTCTTCAAGGCGGACCAGCGGGTCGACGTTACCGGCGTCACCAAGGGGCGCGGCTTCGCCGGCGTCATGAAGCGCTGGAGCATGAAGGGCGCCGCCCGTGACTCGTCGACCTCCCACGAGCACCACCGTCACGTCGGCGCCATCGGCCAGCGCAAGACGCCCGGCAAGGTCTGGAAGGGCAAGCACCTCCCCGGGCACTACGGCGTCGACACCGTCACCACCCAGAACCTCACCGTCGTCGGCATCGAGGCCGAGGGCAATCTCCTGCTCGTGAAGGGCGCCGTCCCCGGCCACGCCGACGCGCTGGTCTACGTCGACACCGCGGCGAAGGGCCAGCCGCGCCCCAAGGTCAAGCAGGAGGTCCGCGTCCGCGCCAAGGCGAAGGTCTAGCAGCCGGGCCTTCAGGCCCCGCAAGGACGGGCCAGCGGAGCCGTCACGGATACACGAAGGGCCGGCGATCGCTCGCCGGCCCTTTTCGTTTTCCGTTCCGATCCTCGGAACCGTTCCATCGGTGGTTCTTGCGGCGCCTGAAGGCGCCGCCGTCAAGGAGGCGCGTCCGCCCCGCCCCGCTTCCGGTCGCGCTCGGCGCGGTACCGCGCGTTCGGATCCAGCGCTTTCTTCCGGAGCCGGATCGACTGCGGCGTCACCTCCACCAGCTCGTCCTCGGCGATCCACTCGAGCGACTTCTCGAGGTTCATGTCGCGGGGCGGGGTGAGGATGATGTTCTCGTCGCGGCCGGCGGCGCGGATGTTGGTGAGCTTCTTCTCCCGGCAGATGTTGTACTCGATGTCGTTGTCGTGGCTGTGCTCGCCCACGATCATGCCGTTGTAGACCTTGTCGCCGGGCTTCACGAAGAGCTTGCCGCGCTCCTGGCCGTAGAAGCAGGCGTAGGCCACGGCCTCGCCCTCGCGGTCGGAGATGATGGCCCCGGCCTGGCGCTTGTCGATGCGCCCCTGCCACGGCTCGTACCCGTCGAACTGGGAGGAGAGGATGCCCTCGCCCCGGGTGAGGGTGAGGAACTCGGACCGGAAGCCGATGAGGCCGCGCGCCGGCACGCGGAACTGCAGGCGGGTGCGGCCGGAGCCGAGCGGCTGCATGTCGACCATGCGCCCCTTGCGGGGCCCGAGCGCGCTCGTCACGCTGCCCACGCCGTCGGCCGGGAGGTCGCAGACGAGCAGCTCCATCGGCTCGTGCACCTCGCCGTCGATGTTCTTCAGGACCGGCTCGGGGTTGGAGACGGTGAGCTCGAACCCCTCCCGCCGCATGTTCTCGACGATGACCGCGAGCTGGAGCTCGCCGCGGCCGACCACCTTGAAGGCGTCGGGGGTCTCGGTGTCCTCGACCCGGATGGAGACGTTCCGGTAGGCCTCGCGGTGGAGCCTCTCACGGATGTTCCTGCTGGTGACGTACTTGCCCTCGCGCCCGGCGAAGGGACCCTCGTTCACGCGGAAGACCATCGACATGGTGGGCTCCTCCACGCTGATGCGGGGAAGCGCCACGGGGGCCGAGGGGTCGCAGAGGGTGTCGCCGATGCCGATCTCGTCGGCGCCGGCGATGCAGACGATCTCGCCGGGCCCGGCGTCCTTCACCTCGACCCGCTTCAGCCCGTCGTAGACGTAGAGGCGGACGATCTTGGCCGGGACGACCTTGCCCTCCTCGCGCAGGACCGAGATGGCGGCGCCCTCGCGGGCCACCCCGGAGGCCACGCGCCCGATGGCGAGGCGGCCCACGTAGTCGTCGTAGTCGAGGTTGTCGACGAGCATCTGCAGCGTCGGATGCTCCTCCTCGGGAGGGGGCGGGATGTGGGTGAGGATGGCGTCGAAGAGGGGCTTCAGGCTGTCCGACTCGAAGGCCCCGGCCACGGTGTGGGCCGCGCGCCCCTCGCGGGCGATGGTGTAGATGACCGGGAAGTCGATCTGGTGCTCGTTGGCGCCGAGGTCGATGTAGAGCGAGTAGACGAGGTCGAGGACTTCCTTGGCCCGGGCGTCCTGGCGATCGACCTTGTTGATGACGAGGACGGACGGCAGCCCGAGCGCCAGCGCCTTGGAGAGGACGAAGCGGGTCTGGGGCAGCGGCCCCTCGGCGGCGTCCACGAGCAGGAGCACCCCGTCGACGAGACGGAGCGCGCGCTCGACCTCTCCGCCGAAGTCGGCGTGGCCCGGGGTGTCGACGATGTTGATCTTGATGCCGTTCCAGGTGACCGCGGTGTTCTTCGCGAGGATGGTGATGCCCTTCTCGCGCTCGAGGTCGTTCGAGTCCATCACCCGCTCGACCAGGGTCTCGTTGGTCCTGAAGATTCCGGCCTGGCGGAGCATGAAGTCCACGAGCGTGGTCTTGCCGTGGTCGACGTGGGCAACGATGGCCACGTTGCGGATGCGGTCTCTGGCGATCATGGGAGGGGGGGAAGCGGGCGGGTGTCATATACGCGCTGCGTCGAGCCGGCAAGGGGAATCACCCCGGTCCGACACCCGGGGAGGTCGAGATGGACGGTGTGAAGGGGCTGCACCACGTGGCGCTCCGCTGCGAGGACCTGGCGCGCTGCGAGGCCTTCTACGGCGGGCTGCTCGGTCTTCCGGTGCTCCGGCGCTGGCCGGCCGACGGGGGAGGGGACCGGAGCGTCTGGCTC